>JAAZJI010000069.1 GCA_012800465.1 Spirochaetales bacterium | reverse complement strand
CATTCGGAGAAGAGAAAGCCGCGAGCTTCTCCAGGATGCCGTCCTCGATGATCAGATCCGATTCAAGAAGAAGGGTATCCTCCTTAAGCAGGTATTCTTTGGCCAGATAGAGGGAGTAGATGTTGTTGGTCCTGTCATAGATCGGGTTGTCGACGAATACGATGGGGGTGTTGATTGACAATGTATCGACAAAGGAGATGAGCTTGTCTCCCTTGTATCCCACCACCAGAACTATTTTACTCAAACCAAGCCGGTCAAGCTGTCTGAGAACCCGTTCGATGAGGGTGATTCCGTTGACTTCGACCATGCATTTCGTATTGTCTTTCGTCAATTCCTTCAATCGCTTTCCCATTCCGGCCGCCAAGATTATCGCCTGCATCTCTTTTCTCCTTCCATGTGCTCATACCCTATCATACACCTGTTCAAAAGACGACTGGTTTCAACCGCCACGCTTCAGATAAAACATCTTGAATCTCTTTCCCCGGTGCTATGAGGGCATAAAATTCTCTGGCAACGCATCGTGCTCTCCCGGAGTCGAAAACCGGCTTTTATACTATCGGAAAATGCTCCTTTTGGAATTATTCTATGGACTTGCTCGCCTCAGCATGCCATGCCAGAGCGTTGATTGATCCTTTTACAGGAAGTTAAGAATCAATGAGTTGCCCCAACAAAATCGAATCGGACAGCATCGTGGAACAGCTCCGTCAAGACGTTTGAGCCGGCTGTACTGCTCATGCAGGAAGAGAAGGAAAGCACCGATTAAGGCTGTCCAAATAAATACCCCTGAAAATTCTCGATTCAGGGTGCGGAAAGAGGGGTAAATGAATAATTGTGGTCAACAGGGCAAACAGCTGGAGATTCAACCCCGGTTGCGCCGCTCCCAGAGGGCTGGATCATATCCCCTCGACGAGCCTCTCGCTATAAAAGGAGTCCACGCTTCCATCGAAGAGGGATCTCTCATGTTCGATATCATACCGGACGCTTCTCAACTCGATGTCCCCATGCTCAAGATCCAAGACCGCGTATTGGGCCTGCGGATTATGGTTTCTCGGCTGCCCCACGGAGCCGGGATTGATGAAGACCGTCCGCTTTTTCCCACGCTTCGCATCCTTGTCCTCACTGGGATGGAACACCTCCCGGACAAAGCGGATGTGGGTATGCCCGCTTACGACATAGTCATAGGGCATGTATGCCGTGTTCCGGCTCTCCTCGCAGCTCATCGTTCCCCAGTACGGATCATTCAGATCCCCATGGACACAAAGGATTTTCTTCCTCTTCAGAAGCAGCTCGCGGGGCGAGTCTTCATACACATCCCTGATATATGAAAGATCCTTGTCCTTCAGCATCTTGGCTGTCGCTCGTGAAGCTTCTCTTCCCCGCTCGCTGCTGAAACGGGAGCGATCCCGGTCAAGAAGAGCCAATTCATGATTCCCTTTCAGATGGAGAAGAACCTGTTTGTCCAAAGCACGCAGCAGTTCGATGCATTGGTGCGGTCGCATGCCGTAATCGACGATGTCGCCGAGGTGGATGATCGGCAATTCGCCCCACCGCTCTCGGGCATCCCGGAGCACCGCTTCAAGGGCGGAAAGATTCGCGTGGATATCTGAAAGGATGAGTACTTTCATCACTGTTCCTTCAGCTGGGGTTCAATGATCCGCTCGATGATGAACTCTCCGACCTCCGATGCATCAGCCAGATCGACGTGCTTGGGCAGGGTTACGCCGAAAGCATTCTTGACTTTTCCAAGCAGGTCATCCGTATAGCGAAGACGTCCGTCTTGAACTCCTTCAATCCCGTCAAGAGCAAGCGAAGCGGCGTTGAGGGATCTCATCTCCTCCAAGGTGAACCAATCTTCCACAAGTCCGATATGATCGTCCGTATTGGAAACAGTGAAATCGACATAGACGGGAAACCCGCCAAGCTCACCGTTGACACCCGGCGAATGGAACACATGTCGGCTCCTATTCCTGATCGCCCCGATGATCTTGGAGATAATCTCGAAGTTGCTGCTGGCGTTCATGATGTTTCGTTTTGCATCCACCGGCATCTCGATGGCGCAACGCCGATAGATCTCCGCATGATCAAGATTTACTTGTTCTCCATCGACCAAGACGGCCAGCAACGGAGCCACTCCTTCATCATGCCCCTCCTTGCTGATGACCACGTCATGAAAGTGGCTGCACGCCAGAACGACGTCGATCCGCCTGAGATCATCGATCTTGAGAAGCTCCGCTGCGGCAAGAGTGATTCTGGGGATCAGATGGTTCAGATTCCCACTACCGAAATCCGGATACTGACCGCCCGCGCTCTTGAGCCACGGATTCACACCGTCGGAATAGGACGTGTTGATGATGATCGCCTGTGCGTCCCTGTTCGCCTCGGTGATGTTTTTTATGTATCGAACCGCCAAGGGAGTCCAAATCCCATATGCGCGAACCGTATGCCAGGAAATCGAACCGTATTTCAGTCCGCTGTAGACCCGGCTCGTGTTGACTACAACATCGGGGTTCACATCCCGGAAGAAGGCATGAAGCTGATCCAAGTCATCCAAATCCACATGGTGGAAGACGACCTTCTTATACTGTTTGAAGCGAATGCCGTTTCCGACCCGAACTATGTTGATGTCACGAAGAATCCGCTCTTCATTCCGGCCTCCAACATGGATCTCGACCGCCTGCTCATCCCAGGAAAGCAGATAGTCGAGGAGATAGTTCCCAACGCTCCCCAGTCCGAGAATGGCGATTCTGATCGGCTCTCCTCTTCCCATCTTGGCAGCAAGCGCAACCAGTTTCCTGTTGATCTCTTTCATCTGTACATCCTTTGCATCAGCGGCAATGCCTGCCGGTAATCTTCGACTGTATTGCAGTTCACCCATCCATCCACTTCCACCCAGGCGATCTTCTCAGGATCGAGACGCTGAAAGTATCGTTCAACCAACACGAGGTTCGTTCCTCTGTGTTCTGCGATCTCCTGCGTCTCGGCGATCGAGTACAAGAGTTGAGCATCATGGAACTTCCAGATCTGGGCGGAGTTCCCCAGCTTCGTGAAAGGAACCGGAATTGAAAGCGAAGCATGGTTTGTATCGTATACATAGTGGATGAGCCCACCGGTATCGGTATACACGACTACGGCCCGATCCGAACGGATCAATTCATGCTGAACCGTGACCACGCTGCGGTCGCTGTCAACGATCTTCTTCAATGATTGCCGCTCAAAGACCAAATCCCCCTCAAGAAAGGTTGCCTGCTCCACTTCAAGCTCTTTCGCCTTGCGCACCCCAAGAAGAAGGCTGTACCCGCTTCCCCAATCTCGATAGCGCTCATTGAAAACAATATGAAGGTCAAGATGGGGGAAGTACCGGGTAGCAAACGCTCCAATCTCATCGCTTCGATACCCCAACACAAGGATGACGGGACCGATATCGAGTTCTTCGGCGACTCGGAGCTGATACCCCAACAGCGAAAAGCGCGGGTCTCCTTCATGGTAGATGATCTTCGAACTCTCTCTGCCGAGACTTGAACTGAACCGGCTTGAGATTCCCGCCGAGGTGATCAATAGTCCATGCTTCATCGCCGATTCCCTTGACGGTAGGCGATGCATTCGGCCAACCCCGCATCAAGCGTCTTTTTGGGTCTCCAACCCGTTGCTTCCATCAATTTATCACAGTTGAGCATCCGACGGTGGGGATCGGCGCTTCGACTGCCCTGATAGCGGATACGCGGTTTCGGGTTGCCCAGCATCGCACCGATCTTTTCGACCAGATGCGGTATCGCAATCTCTTCGGTGGTTCCTACGTTATACACCGAGCCGTCCAACGCACTGGGAGTCATCAATAGCGCGATCACCGCCTCGGCGCTGTCATCGTTGTGCAGGAAGGTTCGCTGCGTCTCCTTCGCATGCTCCAAAAGCGTCACTTCATCGTGTTCCATTAATGAGGTGATGATGTGGGGAATGATGTGCTGGTCATGCAGCTCGCTCGGGCTGTATACATTTGCAAAGCGGATCGAACACCCCAGAATCAACCCCTTTGCGACCCGATCCTTCATCATGAATTCGGTAAGGAGCTTTCCGACGGCATAGCTGGTTCGCTGCGATTGCTCGGCGGTCGCCACCAAGACCGGCATATCCTCCCGCACCCCTCCTTCTTTGTAGGAGTCCATCGAATACACTTCGCTGGTACTGCAGTTTATATAGGAAACGAACCGGTGGGTGATGCATCGTGTGAGCATATCCTTCATTGCAAGCACATTGGTCGCAAACGTGGCTTCGATCTCATAAAAGTGGGTGGTGTGGACGACCGCTGCACAGTTGATGAAATGAAGCTCCTTTCGGGGTGATTCATCAAGACCTTTGAACAGGCGATCCATCTCTTCCCGATCATTGATGTCGTATTCATGGAAGGTGAAGCGGGAATACTCCTTCAACGCTGCGACATCCGACCGTGAACCGGCGAAGAAGTTGTCAAATCCGATCACCGAGTACCCTCGGTCAAGAAGCTTTCGTGCAACAAGACTGCCGGTCATTCCGGCGACTCCGCTGATGACGATCAGCGCATTGTGTGGGTCAATCATCAACGTCCCTCCTTGCTCACATAGTGCATGAACGCCTCCTTGTTTTCAACAGGAGTGGTCTTGGGTCTCCCCAAATCGCTTCTGTTCCCTTTTTTTACCCGTATTTCAACACAAACCGGACCTTCATGGGATTCGGAGACGAACGATGAAATTTCATGTAATGATTCTACTCGTTTCACCGTTTTGTACCCCAATCCCTTTGCTACGGCAAGAAAATCAACGGTCTTCCCGACCGTAGGCTGTCCGCCGACCGAATCGTGAGCTCCATTGTTTATGATGACATGAAGATAATTGTCCAAGCCCAGCGAACCGATGATCGCCATCCCCCCTAGGTGCATCAAGGCCGAACCGTCGCCGTCGATGCAAACTACGTTCCGTTGGGTTTCTTTCAGCGCTATTCCCAACGCGATCTGAGATGCATGACCCATCGAACCGACGGTAAGGAAATCCCTTTCATGTCCCTCCGAACGCGCTTCCCGCAGCTCATAGAGTTCCCGGGAGGCCATCCCGGTCGTGGACACGACGATCGCATCATCACGAAGACCGTCAATCAATGCCCGCAGGGCCTCTTCCCGGGTGAATGAACCAAAAGCGTTGGCCTCACTGTTGCGAGTATAGGCACTGAACGTGTTCTTGCGGATGATCAGGGCATAGGGAGCGCTTCGCTTCTTTATCGAAGCGTATGCTTCTTGAATCTGGTCAATCATCTCGAATCGATCCGATGAAAGAACCTGACAGGGAATCCCCATCGCTTCAAAGAGCGAGGCTGTGACCTTGCCTTGTTTGACATGCTGCGGCTCATCCTTTACCGTGGGTTCACCCCGCCATCCGACACAGAGAAGCATCGGAATCTTGTACACTTCCTCATCTGCGAGCGATAAAAGGGGATTGATGGCATTGCCTTGGCCGGAGTTCTGCATGTAGACGAAGGGAATCGTAGAGGATGCTAGATGATACCCACTTGCCAAGGCTATCGCATTGCCTTCATTAGCCGCGATGATGTGCCGTTTGGAATCCACGGTGTCGGTGATGTACGCACAGAGGCTCTTCAGAAGCGAATCGGGGACACCGGTAAAAAACTCCGTTCCGTGAAGTTGGAGTTGACGAAGAAAATCCACAGGATCAATCATACAGCCCTCACTTCGTCCCCGGAATCAGCTCGAGAATCTCTTTGATCGGCATGCACAGCGGATCGGCCTCTTTCGACCGTCCATGTTCAAGAATTGATTGAGCAACATTGACCATTGCAGGATAGGAAGCCCGAAGCAGGTGGTTCGCATAGATGACGATATTCACCCCCCACTCGATGAACTCTTCCTCGGTTCGATGATTGTACGTTGTCGGAACGACGACGATCGGAATATGCGAATATACCTTGCGAAACGCGAGGCAAAACGCCTTGATGTCATCACCGCTCTTCTCCTTGCTGTGGATCATCACCCCATCGGCACCCGCTTCGACATACGCAAACGCCCGCTTAAGAGCCTCTTCGACGCTTTGTCCGGCAATAAGGGCTTCGAGACGGGCGATGATCATGAACGATTTAGTCACCTGGGCCCGCTTGCCCATGCTGATTTTTTCACTGAACTCCTCAATGGGAGCAAGATCCTGTTTCACATCGGTGCCAAACAGCGAGTTCTTCTTCAGCCCGACCTTATCTTCGATGATGACTGCCGAGACTCCGTTGCGCTCCAACGTGCGAACGGTGTATACAAAGTGCTCGGCCAGCCCTCCGGTATCGCCGTCGTAGATGATCGGTTTGGTCGTACACTCCAGAATATCCGTGATGCCTTGAAGGCGGGTCGTCAAATCGACCGCTTCGATATCCGGCTTTCCTTTGGAGGTGGAGTCGGTAAGGCTTGAAGACCACATCCCATCAAAGCTCACCGTCTCGCCATTCTTTTGAACAGCAACATGTTCGACGATCAGACCGGAGAGTCCGTGGTGAACCTCCAGAATCCGCACGATCGGTTTTGCGGCTAACAGCCGCCTCAGCGTACCGAGGCGGATTTCAGGCGTTGTTCCCAAGGAACGCTGCTGCTCAACCAACGCGGAAGAGTTGAGGCCTTTGGTATACGGAATCTCAATCACTTCTCCACCGAGCCGAGCCATCGTTTCAAACACCTCGGCGCGGATTTTGCTCTCCGGTCCCGTCATCCAATCGTCCCCATGAATGATATAATCCGGCTTGTATTTCAAGAGGTTTGGAACGTAGGACCAATCCTCCTGAGGGACGACCTCCACCACCCCCTTGATCTGCTGAACCACCGCTTTCCGCTGTTCAAACGTCAGGTACGGCAGACGTTTATGAGGGGCGATCGCGCTGTCGGTAAGCAGGCCGACGATGAGATTCCCGTACGTTGCTCCTTCGGTGATGATATTGATGATCCCGGGATGGATGATGTCGCCGGTGAGGCCCAAATACACTGTTTTCATAGCCATATCAGAACCTCCAGGTTACTCCGAGAGAAGTTTGCAGATCGGTGATCGGGGCCGTTGTCCTGTAATGATCGGCATGACGGATATGCACCAGATCGATTTGCCCAAAGAGCTCAAGGTGCTGATTGCACGTATACGACCCATACGCCGAAAGTGCGAACGTCAGGCTTGCACTATCCCGATCCTTGGCATTGGAATCACGATTGTTTTTATTCCCACCCGGATGACTTGTCGTCGGAGCCGTCACCACCGGCTCATTCCCCGCTCCTCCCACAACCGACCAAAGGGTCCACTTGTCGAACGTCCCATGCCACATTAAAAAGAGATTCCCTCCCGCATTCCACCTGCCGATCTTCCGATACCCCAGATTGGCGTTCAAGACAACGGCGTCTCCGCCATGGGGATAGCCGATGAAATCTTCTTCATAGAATATTGAGGAATTGGAATACAGCCGCTTGATCGCGACGATCCAGTTGATTCCATATTCACCAATGCCCTGATTTACCACTCCATCAGCGAGGTTCCCGTCATCCCGAAGGTAGAGGTATGGGTCGGTATACACCCCTTCAAGCGAGCCGAAGAGATACCCGTCCTTTTGAGGCAGGGTTCCCTTCACCCCGAGCATATACGCCATCGCCGAGGGATAGCCGTTTTCCTCTCCCGGAAGTGCAAACTCGTCGATTGCGATCTGGGTATATATGTTGAGGTGTTTCATCGGGGAATAATCGAACTCGAACGCCAAGATCGAGTTTGCGTTTTGGCGGATATACAGGTTATGGAATACCATCGTCGGGCTGAGGATGGAAAGATCCAGATAGTTCTCTTTCGACTGATACATGATCGATTCGGAAATGACAAAGCCCATCGAATCACGGAAGAATCGCCACTCGAGCCGATGACCGATAAACATATTGATGCCGTCTATCAATATATTATGGCTGGAGGTGTGGTTTTTATTAAATGATTCGGGCCCTTCCCCTTTCGTATAATACAGGGACGGGTGAGGGAAGAAGGAAAGCAGGAGCGTGTATTTGAACGCATCCTTGAACGCCGTATATCTTCCGAGGTTGTGGTAGGTGAGATGCTCGTCGATCATGAAGTTCCCGCTTACCCCGGGCCCCCATGCCGCCTTCTCCCGTCCGATCGTGATGTTCCAGGTGGAGCCGCCAAGCGAAGCAAACGCTCGATACGGAACTCCCCAATCGGAGGCGTTGTACTCTTTTCCGAACCCGAAAAACCTGAGATTGCTTTGAAACGCCGTCGTTCCATAGAGATCGGAGGCTTGATAAGGTCCCGTGAACTTGGTTCCGACAATCGGGTAGGAGGTAAACCCGTATACTCCGTCTCCGGGCCATGTCTCAAGAATGATATCAACAAGAGGGCGACGCTCCTCATAGCCGCGGGTCCAATCCTCGGGTTTGGTGAAATCATCTATATTCGTGTGGATGTATGCTTCGAGAGACAGGGGAAATGAGAAAGAGAACACCTTTGCAGGGGGTTGGGCTTCCTTCCGAATGGAGTCATACGCTTCCCGTTCGATCTTCGAAAGATTCCCGTAGTTGATCCGATCCAACAGATGGTACACCTCCGCGCTGCTATACGGGCGGGATGTGGAAGGCAACGCTAAACCTTGACTGATATAGAGGAAATCGATCAATTCATAGATGGGCGATGAAAGCGGATGGATTTTTTGCAGATTCCCGGCAAATAAAAGAGGTATCCCGACGATGCATAGTGCAAGCAACACAATCCATTTCTTCATAAGCATTCCTGTTCCCGTTTGAGTATACCATCGTTGAATGGGTGAAGCTAGCGACGGATTCCCACCCGGTCGAACAACGGTCTTCCGTCATCCGCGCCCCCGACCACGATGCCGTCTTCGACCACGACTCCTCCCGTCACATACGGATAGAGCGTCTTCCGTTCCATCCGGAGCCGGTCGAACAACACGTCATCGTCATAGATATAGGCGAACACGGCGGGAAGGACATCCTGAAGAATCCTGATGTCGTATCTGGTCTCGTATCCTTCTTCCGGCCAGCGGATCGCCAGCAGCGTTCCATATCGGTCTTGAACATCGTACCGGGTGATGTCACCAAGCGAATATGCCGGAACGTTGAGGTCTTTGCCGTTCTTGGTCAGATACGGCCCATGATCGGCCGCCACGATGATGAGGGCAT
>JAAZJI010000068.1 GCA_012800465.1 Spirochaetales bacterium | reverse complement strand
GCCCAGAGGGATTTGAACCCCCGACAGGGTGGTTAACAGCCACCTGCTCTACCGACTGAGCTATAGGCGAATGTCTGTTGAACGCTTGGTACATTACCCTATTGGTACCATCGTGTCAAGCCGGTTTTACGAAAGAGAGATTACCAAGAGGGGCAGCACGAAGGCTGCCCCTTACATCATCGATTGGAAAAATGCTCGATCAGGACATCGCTTAGGAGGTCGCCCTCTGTGAGGATGCGACCGAACATCGTGTATCCGTCTCCGCCGGCGGCCAAAAAATCGTTGGTCGCCACCCGATAGGTCTTGTTTCTGTCGATCGGCTTGCCGTCAATCAGGACTCTGATGATCCGCTTGCCGGGTTCGGCGAACCGGTTGTACACGACGCCCAGATCCGTCTGTGAGTATCCTCCGTTCGGATCCGGTAGCATCCGATACCCGTGCTCAAGAGCGGCATACACGTCATCTCCCGTCATCTCGACCACCGTGAGGATGTTCGTGAACGGCAGGACGGTGATCACATCCCCGATCGTTACCGGGCCGGCCTTCAGGGAAGCGCGGATTCCGCCGCCGTTGGTGATCGTGAAATCCGCTCCGCTCGCCTCGGTCATCGCCGCGGTGATGATTCTGGAGAGATTCGTCGGCCTGGTCCGGACGTGAGCGCGTTCTCCGTCAAGATCCTCGGCAATCGTCGCGATCACCCGGTTGAGCACCTCGGCGAGCCGACCCTGCATGTAGGAGACATACTCATCGACTTCGGGGTTGGTGGGCACTTCCTCGATTCCATACGCCCGGGCGAGATCGCTCTTTTCAGGGTTGAGCACGTCTTCGGCGGGAATCAGCATCGGCCTGGTCGCAACGGCTTTGCCGTCCCGGACGTTGATTTCGACCACTCCGACGTTCTTCAGGTATTCACCTGCGGAGACGATGTAGGTGTCGTTGACCTTCAGCCCTTTTTCCAGCGTCGTGTGGGAGTGTCCGTCGACGAACAGGTCGATTCCCTTGATGTTGCGGACGATCATGTCGCTGGTCAGTCCGCTCGCCCCGTCCGGGTCGAGGCCGATGTGTCCAAGAACGATGACGTAGTCCACATAGGTGCGGGCGATATCGATCGCCTCCTGACCAATGGAAAAGATCTCTTCATTGAGAAACGAGAGTCCTTCGGTGTTCTTCGGGTGGCTCTTCGTCTTCGTGTCGGGGGTCGTCAGACCGACGACTCCGACGGTGAAGCCGTTGAAGTCATAGACCTGATACGGCTGGAAGAGAAGGTACCCGTCCTCATCGACCACGTTTGCTGAAAGAACTCGAAGATTCGAATACTCCTCGGCGAGCTCCGCGGCTTGAATCAGACGCTCGGATCCGTAGTTGAAGTCATGGTTGCCGGGGGCTACCGCATCATAGTCGAGCATATCCAGGAGAACCGCCACCGTCTCCCCTTCGAACAGGTTCGCCAGATTCGTTCCGTGAGTGACGTCTCCGGCATCCAGAAGAAGGATGTTGTCGGTGATGGAACGACCCTTTTGCAGCATCGTCGCCAGCCTGGAGTAGCCCATTCCTCCATCGGAGGGAACGATCCGGGCGTGCACGTCGTTGGTGTGGACGACAAACAGATCGAAGTCCTTGTCACCTGTCCTGTTCTTGACGATCGAGGTGACGCCCAAGGGGAACTCCCTGGGTTCGACCGGTCGGGTGATCTTGATCGGTGCCACTT
>JAAZJI010000067.1 GCA_012800465.1 Spirochaetales bacterium | reverse complement strand
GTTGGGCGCTGAGGCCGTTTTCCGCCTCGCTGCTTTGAATTCCTTCAAGCTTGAGGTAGCGGCTCATCAGTTGGCGGATATTGATCTCATCATCGACGATCAGGACGTTCATCCTTCACTCTCCTTACTGTTTTCTGAGCGGGCGGATCGCTTCGGGAAGAATCACTTCCACGATCGTTCCGCCGCCTTCGCGCCCTCTCAGGCTGATAGACCCCCCGCGGGCGCGGACGAACTGCTGGCTGATCGAAAGCCCGATCCCCGAGCCTTGGATCTTGGTGGTATAAAACGGATCGAAGATCTTTTTCATCTCGCTCTTCCTGATTCCGACCCCCCGGTCCTTCACCGTGATGTGGATCACATGCTTTTTCCCGGTGGAGACTGCGACTTCGACCCGGGCATCCTCACCCTCATTCGATTCTACCGCATTCTTGAGGATGTTTTCAAAGATCGAACGCATCCGGTCCGGATCGATCAGAATCGAAAGCGGTCGTTCGCTGGTATAGGCGATCGGCACGTCGAACGCCTTGATCAGCATCTCGAAGAACTCGTCGAGATCGATCACCTCCGGCTGGCCCAGGGGGTTGCGGAGGAAGTCGCTGATCTTGTTCGTCAGCTGGGTGAGGCGGTTCACCTCCCCCTCGATGACCTGCAGATCCTCCTTGTGCTCCTCCGAGAGGGTCTTCTTGAGCAGCGCCACCTGGATCGTGACCGCGCTCAGCGGGTTCTTGATCTCGTGAGCCAGGGTCCGGGCCGCCTGCCCCAGGTTCACCAGGCTCTCCTGCTTGGCCAGGGTCTGCCGGTAGGAGCGGTTTTTCAGGTAGATCGTCAGGACGGCGACGAACAGGCCGATGATGACGATCCCCGAGAAGAACCCGAGGGCCACGATGACCATCAGCCGATGGTGGTAGGCGGACCCGTCGAGGCTCAGGTAGAGCAGATCCGGAAAATCGATCGGAGCCGGAAGCAGCCCCCGCTCGGTGAGGGTGAGCTGACCGGTGTCCAGCAGGATCGTCAATCGGCTGAACCGGATGTACTCCACCATCTGGGTCTCTTTGTTGTACGTCGCCCGCCCGGTACGGACGAAGCCGTCGCGGGTGGTGAAGAGCTCGACGGGGATCGTCGTCGGGACCTTGCCCAGGCTCATCACCTTGCGGCCCATCGAGGAGTAAATCCCCACCCCGCCCACGTTCTCCTCCGCCATCGTCCTGAGCGCTTTGGAGTTGCTGTCCTGTAGCGCAAGAAACACGGAGTTGAACGCCCGCTCCGCCTCGTTCTGGAGACGGAGCTCCTCCCGCTCGTACAGCGCGGTGGTCAGGAACACGAGCAGACCGAGCAGAAGAAGAAAGCCGAAGACGAGCGACGAGATGACGAAGACCCCTTCGCGTCCGTCGCCTATCATCAATCGCTTTCTGCTTCGCCGCAAAGTCCGCTCCTATTCATGGTTCAAGGCTTCGATCGGGTCGAGTTTGGAAGCTTTCACCGCCGGATACCAACCGAAAAACACCCCGACGAACATCGAGAATCCCAGAGCAAGTATGAAGGAGGCGTACGATAAATGCAACGACCAGTCCATCAGATTGGTCACGGCGAAGCTGAGAAGCGACCCCAGCACGATTCCCAGAAACCCGCCGAGGAGGGTCAGCGTCAGCGCCTCGATGAGGAACTGCCCCCGGATCACCGACGGGCTCGCTCCGATCGCCTTGCGCACCCCGATCTCCCGGGTCCGTTCGGCGACGGACACGAGCATGATGTTCATGATCCCGATTCCGCCGACCACGAGGCTGATCGCCGCGATCAGGGCGAGGAAGGTGCTGAACGTCCCGGTGATCTGGTCGGCCATCTCGGCGAGGGTGGCCGGACTGAAGAGCATGTACCCGTCCGTTCCCACGATGTCGTCGAGGTATTCGGTGATTCTGTCGCTGACTGAGATTGTATCGAACCCGTCGGTGACCTTCACGACGAACGCTCCGACGTTCGCCGTCCGGATGAAACGCTGGCCATAGGTGTTGTAGGGGATGAAGACGCTGTTGTCGTAGGAGAGGTTGAAGGTCGGATCCTTGCTCTTCAGAACGCCGACGACCAGATAGTTTTTCGCCTGGTTTCTGAAGAGACTGATGTATCGGCCCGTCGCCTCCTGGTCGGGGAAGAGCTCCTTTGCCACGTCGCTGCCGAGAACCGCCACCTGACGGCGATTGATGTTGTCCATCGCCTCGAAGAAAGAGCCTTCGGCGTATTCGAGATTCAGCGCGTCCCCGTAATCGGAAAGCACGCCCACGACCGAGGCGTCGGTGGCCTCCTGACCCACCCGGATCCGACCGCCCGACGAGTTCTGCGGCAGGACGACATCGATTCCTTCCACGTCCCGCCGGAGCATCGAGGAGAATTCCTCATTGAAGATACCCGTATTCCGTTGTCCGGGTGACGGATAGATCGTCACCATGTCCAGGCCCCCGATCGCGATCGCATCCTTGATCGATTGGGAGGCGCTGTCCCCGATCGTGAGGATGGCGACCACCGATGCGACCCCGATGACGATCCCCAGCAGGGACAAGGCGGTCCGCATCTTGTTCCCGCGCATCGCGTTGAAGGCGAGCTTGACATTCTCTATGACCATCTCACACCTCGATCTTCCCGTCGCGAAGATGGATCTGACGCTTCGCCTTCAGACCCAGTTCACGGTCGTGGGTCACCAAGATCACCGTCCGCCCTTCGCTGTTGATCTCATCGAAGAGCTCCATGATCTGATTCCCCGTTCTTGAATCAAGCGCCCCGGTCGGTTCGTCCGCCAGGAGGATCGAGGGGTTGTTCACCAGCGCCCGGGCGATGGCTACGCGCTGCTTCTGTCCCCCGCTGAGTTCATTCGGCCGATGATGCATCCGATCGGCGAGACCGACCCGCTCAAGCGCGTCGATCGCCATCCTTCTTCGTTCACGCGGCTTGTAGCCGGCGTAGAGCAACGGGGTTACCACGTTCTCCAGGGCGGTGAGCTTCCCCAGGAGATTGAACTGCTGGAACACGAAGCCGACCTTCTGGTTCCGGATGAAGGCGAGCTCCGCTTCGCTCATTCCACTGGTATCCTCCCCGTCGATCAGAATCTGACCGTCGGTGGGCGTATCAAGACAGCCGATGAGGTTCATCATCGTCGACTTGCCGCTCCCCGAAGGACCCATGATCGAGGTGAACTCCCCCCTTGCGATCGAGACCGACACGCCGTCCAGCGCCTTGACGATGAACTCGCCCATCACGTAGTAGCGGCTCACGTTCCGAAGGGCTATCACATGATCACTCATCGGGGATCTCCACCATCATGTTCATGTTGCCACCCATAGAGGCGAACGGATTGCTCGTATCGGTCCGGCGGGTGACCACCGTGTCCCCGGCTTTGAGATCGCCGCTGAGCAGCTGGCTGATCCCCTCGCCGAGGTATTTCACCGTCACCGGAACCCGGGTCGTGGTTCCATCCTCGTTCCGCTTCAGGACGGAGGAACTGCCTCGCGAGGTGGTCACGGCGCTTTGAGGCAGGAGGATCAGGGCGGTCTCCCCTTCGCTGGTGATCGTCCCCTTGAAGGTGTACCCCGGAACGATCCGGGATGGCGGGCTCTCGATCGTCAGCTCGACATCCATCACCCCGATCCCCTGGTTGGTGTACCGGCCGAGCATCGGAATGTAGCTGACATACGCTTCGATGGAACCGTCGGTGTAGGAATCGAAGTAGAGAACGGCCTTCTGGCCGAGTTCGACATATTGCATGTCGATCTCGTCGATCTCGACGGTCGCCTTCAGCGTCGACCGGTCGACGATCGTCATCGCTATCTGTCCGGCGGTGAAGTAGTCTCCCTCGGAGACCTTCACCGAAGCGACGACTCCGTCGAAGTTGGCGTAGGCTTTGGTGTAATCCAGCTTGTTCTTCGCGTTGGTCAATCGGAGTTCCGCCAGTTCGATCTCCCGGTCGCTCGCGCCGGTGAGGATCGCCGCCTGCAGAGCGTCCTGGCTTTGCGCCACATCGAAGCGCTCGTTGATGTCATCCAGGGCGATCAGGACATCGTCCTTCTTCACGCTGTCCCCTTCCTTCACATATACGTCCGTCACCGTCCCGGTGGCCCGGAGGATCACCTGCTGGATATCGTTGGGCTCGACGTAGGAGGAGAGGTCGATCGTCTGGGTGAAGATCGATTCATAGACCTCGGAGTCCACCTCCCGGACGAAACTGATCGGAGCGCGCTCCTCCGCCCAGGGGAAGCGATCGTTCTCCTTGTAGAAATTATAGAGGTAGAGTCCGCCGGCGATCAGGGCGAGAATGAAGATCCAGGTGAAGAAGCGGCGGGCTCTCCGCCTCCTTTGTTTCTTCTTGAACTGGTTCTTCACGAGGGTTTCCGTCGCCGTATCGCTTCTCTGCATCTCGAACATGCTCTTTCTCCTTATATCATCAAGCGCTTGATCTCGTTCTCAAGCTGCAGGCCTTTCAGCAGCAGCGCCTTCAGCTCGTATTCATCCTGCTCGACGGTGAACACGGCGTCTTCCACCTGCTTCTTCGTCACTAGGCCGTTCTCAAAGAGTTCCCGCTGCTGCTTCAGCAGATCCTCGTTGTACCGGATCGTCTGCAGAAGCAGCGCATACTCCAGCTGCCAGGAGGCGATGCCGTTCTGCACCTCGATCGAGCTTTGGATATGCTCGTCGACCGCGTTGTTGTACGCGATCTCGGCCAATAGGACCTCGTTCTCCAGCTGTCGGATCTCCAGCTCATCCTTGGCGGAGGCGGGGTCGTTGGACCAGGCTCCGGAGATGGCGACCACGGGCGTCAGGGTGCCCTTGTCGAAATCGTAGGTTCCGCCGACCGCCCCCTGGACGGAAAAGCCCTTGCCGGCCAGCGCGGCCGAACCTCCGAGGGTGAGATGGTTTTGGGCTTTCGGCCCTATATTCGTCATTGTTTCACTGTTCGTGTAGGAGATGTTCCCGCCTACAACAAGATTCTTGTTGGTGTATTGGGCCTTCCGCAGGGCGAGGGTCTCCTTCGCCTTTTGAACGTCGATCCTCTTCGAAGCGACGGAGGTCGAACCTTCCGCGTTCATCGCAAGGGAAAGATCGGGCTCCCGGATGTCGGTGATCTCATCGGGATACGGGACTCCGACGATGCTCTCGAACTGGCGGATCAGCAGATCCCGGGACGCCTCAAGGCTCTTGAGGGTGCCTTCGCTCAGCCTGATCGCCTGATCCTGGGCCTGATAGACGAGACTGCCCTTTTTGACCTGCCCCAGAATCAGTTTGTCACTGAGTTCTTTTTTTGCATCCTCAAGCTTCTGAGTGGTGCTCTTGATCGACTTTTCATTGTTCAAAAGTGCGCCGAT
>JAAZJI010000066.1 GCA_012800465.1 Spirochaetales bacterium | reverse complement strand
TTGATGCCCTTATCCGTAATTTCAGCAATGGCTATGTTTCTAATAAACTCACCATCTCTGTACAGATGAAAATTCAAATAATCGGTAAATATCAAGTTGCTCAACGAGGCTTTGTATCTGTCAAACTGCGCTTTGTTTCCTGCTTTTTTTCTACCGTCGAGGTCGTTGTCTCCAATGTCTTTGGCTTCTATATAACCGACAGGAATACCTTTTTTAGTCAAAATATAGTCAGGTGCTCCACAGCTTTGTCTTCTTGGTTCATTTGTGGCCTGTATATCCGGTACCAATGCTTCTAAAAGGTTTTGCAAATCACCGCGATACGTATGTTCGGTTGCATTGCCACGGCTATATCTATCATTAACACGCTCAACATACTGCTTGATTGTCATTTTCTCTTCCCATTGCTTAGTTGGATTGAGCAATCCATCGTTCATTGTTTCCAGTATACCGCCCATGGTACGAGGTTGCACCATCTTTTTCCTTTTGCTACGATTGCTCATGTTCAATCTGGAAGCGACGCTCTTTTGCGGGCAGACGTTCGCCTGGCAAAAAGACGGATCGACCTATCGGGGTGTCATTGGTCAGCGTCTGGTTACGCTTGATGTGAACGAGCCCTGTTCGGCAATCGTTTCAGATCCGTTCCTGCGTCATTATTTCGATCTCGAGTATCCCTACGAAGAAGCGGAAGCCCATCTTGCCGCTCTCGATCCGAAGCTCGGAGAGCTGTTGTCCGTCCATCGATCGATCCACATCCTCAATCAGGACCCCTGGGAGACGACCCTGAGCTTCATCACCAGTCAGAACAATACGATCAGGCGGATCCGGAACCTGCTGGATGCGCTACGGCAAACCTACGGGAAGGAGGTCGCCCCGGACCATCATGCACTGCCGACCCCGGATGAACTCCTTCGTGAGAGTTCCGAAGACAGGCTGCGGGCGCTCGGCTTCGGATATCGGGCTGAATACCTCCTTGATGCAGCTGGAAAGAGCAACCTTTTGGCAACGGTTTCAGATTTAACGGATGAAGAAGCCCTGCACACGTTGCAGCGGATTCATGGAGTCGGGCCGAAAGTCGCCTCCTGCATCCTTCTCTTCGCCTATGGACGCAAAGATGTCTTCCCTCTCGACACGTGGACCGGGAGAATTCTTGCTTCCTTCTATCCCGGGAAAGATCCCTCCTTCTTCTCCCCGTACGGAGGGATCGCCCAGCAGCATCTGTTTTATGCGGAGCGAAGAAAGATCGACTCTCATTGGTAGGTGTTTGTATCTTCTTTTTCCGTTGATATGGTATACTGCAGGCAGATAAGGAGCTTAGCGTATGAGTACCAATACCGTATTTACCATCGGTCGACAGTATGGAAGTGGTGGAACCGAGATCGGAAGGCGAGTGGCGAAAGAGCTCGATATTCCTTTCTATGATAAGGAACTGATCGCAATCAGCGCCCGGGAAAGCGGCCTGAGCGAATCGCTCTTCACGAACGCCGATGAAAAAGCGACGAGCAGTATCTTCTACTCCCTGGTGATGGGCAACTATCCGATGGCCAGCGGGGCGCTCGGGGTTACGGAAATGCCGCTGAACGACCAGCTCTTCCTGATCCAGTCGAAGACGATCAAGCGCCTTGCCGGTGAAGGCCCGTGCGTCATCGTGGGACGGTGTGCGGACTATATCCTTCGAGACATGGAGAACACCCTGAGCATCTTCATCCACGCCGATCTGGCCTATCGGGTCGAACGGGCGGTCGCGATGTATGAAGCTCCGGCGAACAAGGCGGAAGACATCTGCATCAAGACGGACAAGCAACGGGCGAACTTCTACAACTACTACAGCGACCGGAAATGGGGCCGCTGCCGAACCTACGATCTTGCGATCAATTCAGCCAAGCTGGGAATCGAGGGGAGCGCGCTTCACATCATCCACTTCGATGAAGAGTGGCAGAACTCGAAAACCCGCTGATGCTGATCGATCTCCTGGATCGCCTTGAGTGGTATCGAGACACGCATCCGTTATGGCAGAGCGTGATCGACATCCTCGATCGCTCCCTGCCGTATGACGATCCCGACGGGGAGCACTTCATCGATACGGTCCGCTATCAGGTCGAAACCTACCGGACGACCGAACGGGGAAGCGAGGCCGTGGCGGAGGAGAACCGTCTCCTCGTGCTCCTTGAAGGAGAGGAGCTCTTCTCCCTCTCGGAAGGTGAAGAGGTCATGCTTTCCACCGTCTTCACCGAGGGGCTCTTCATCTACCTTCGAAAAGGCGAGCGCTACAAGAGCAGACAGACCTATTCTCAGGAGAAGATCGTTCGGAGAGTGGTCTTCTTCTTGCCGTGACGAACAAGGACCGAAGGAATGGCCTTCGGTCCTCACATAAACGATGTGACGGTTACTCGTCGATTCCGAGCAGCTCGATCTCGAAGATCAGCAGGGTGTTCGGCTCGATGGCCTGATTTCCATATTCCCCGTAACCGAGAGCAGGGTGGATCCACGTTCGAATCGTCGAGCCGACGTTCATCGTGAGCAACGCTTCGGTGAACCCGTCGATCAGGCCGCCTACCGAGAAGTGGGCGCTTTGACCGGAATCCTTCGAGGATTCGACGACCTGACCGCTGACCAAAGACAGCGTGTAGTGCACTTCCACCTGGTCATCCGCCGTGGGCTTGGGGCCCGACCCCTCTTCAAGAACCGTATACTGCAAGCCGCTCTCCGTCGTGATGACTCCCTCTCTGGTTGCGTTCACCGCCAGGAATGATTCGGCTTCCTCGAGGTTCCGCTCGGCGAGGACCGCCAGCTCCGCCCGGCTCCGCTCCTCCAGAAGCAGCTGATACTCGTAGAAGGTCATCTGCATTCCGAACTCATCGATCAGCGGATCGTTGGAGCCGGCAAAGTCCAATCCCCCCCGGGCGTACAGTTCGGCGTCCGCCTCGAGATTCAGTTTGAGCAGATCGGACACCAGAAGATAGCCGTACGTGTAGCTGAACTTCTTGAAGAGATCATCATCGGCGGTGAGGTTCTTCACCTCCTCCAGGCTCAGCGCATCAGGGTAGGCGGTCGGCGCCTCTCCGGCTTCCCAGATCTCCTTCTGGAATTGGTCGATGATGCCGAAGAGGTCGGTGAACTCGAAGAATCCGATGGAATCGGGGTTCGTCATATCATGGATTCCGTCGATGCTTCCCCGGGCCCAGTAGTTCGGTCGAGGAAGAGCCCCTGCTGGGAGAACAGCTGCATCAGCTGGTAGCCGTACGCATAGCAGAAGCGGTCTTCAAGACTCATCTCATCCATGGGGCTTGGAAGCGGGATGCGATTCTCCTCGATGATCGGGTTCACGAACCGGATGGAATGGATGACCGAGTTGTCGACCACGACTTCGAGGTAGTCGCCGACAGCGAGATCCGTGATCGGGAAGTTGGTCTCGGTGAAGACTCCCGCATACAGCAGCTGCTCGGATCCCGCTTCATCCTTCACGGAAAAAGCCGGTATTCCTTCGATGGACAGGGTACCGGTCACACGAACGAGGAACGAGTCCGGGGCGGCTTCTTTTTTGCCGGCGGCAAATAGAGATCCGGTGACGATGCCGACGATCAGCAGCGCCAGGATTATGGTTTTTGATTGTCTCTTGTACATACCTGATCCTCATGAAGTCTCGTGGCCTCGGCCACGGTTCCCTTACTGTACGAACCTTCCGCCTCCGCGTCAATGTACCCTCACACAATTGCCACAAAACTTCACCTGTGCTACGCTTTTTTCATGATCCACCTGCCGTTTCTTCTGACCGAAGATGGAATATGCCGTCTGGAGGAAGGGTGCCTGTCCATCCTTGACCGGAGGCGGTTCCCGTTCGAGCGGGTCGAAGTCCCCTGCCGAAGCGCCGAAGAGGTCGCCTCCGCCCTCAAGGCGATGGTTACCCAGGGCGGCGGACCTCTTGAGGTCGCGCTGAAGACGATGATCATGGAAGCCCGCAATCATGAACGGCTTTCCTCGCCGGATCAGATCCGACATCTTGAACAAGTCGTCCGTCTTCTCTCTTCCGCCCGGCCGACCAACACCACGATGGCCCGCTCGCTGGACGAGGTGCTTGTGGAGGTTGAGAAGAGAAGGGACGAGCCGCCATCGAAGGTCGTGGAAGAAGCCGTCCGCACGATTCTCGACCGGTTTGCGGAGACATACCACCGGATCGGGAGACTCGGTTCGACGTTGATCGATGATGGCGATCAGATCCTTACCACCTGTTTCGCCGAACATACCTTCCTGCTCTCGCTGCTCTACGCCAAGCAGGCGGGAAAGAGGGTCAGGGTGCTGGTCAGCGAAACAAGGCCCTACCTGCAAGGCAGCCGGCTTGCCGCGCCCTCGCTACAGGAGGCGGGGATTCCGGTTAGGGTCATCACCGACGGCATGGGGCCGACGATGATCGCCACCGGAGCGGTCCAGGTCTACATGACCGCGGCGGATCTGGTGTGCCGGGACGGGACGGTGGTCAATAAGATCGGCACGCTTTCGAACGCGCTGGCGTGCGCCCGGTACGGGATTCCATACTATGCCTTGGCGATCAGCCCCGATCCGACCAGGAAGACCCGAGCCGATGTCACGATCGAAACGCGCGATCCGAAGGAAGTAACGGAGTGCATGGGCACAAGAACCACTCTTGATACGATTGAAGGAGTGTATCCGGCGTTTGATATCGTCGACCCCCGACTGGTCACCCGGATCATCACCCCGAACGGGATTCTCAAACCCGATGAACTGGAGGAGCATGGAAGATGAAAGCGATCATCGGCGGAACCGGCTTTGACCGGCTTGAAGGATTGTCCTTGAAAAAGAGACTCGTCGAGACCCCCTATGGAGGAGTCGAACTCTTCCTCGGCCAAGGGGATGATGAGGGGCTGGTCTTTCTTCCCCGGCACGGATCCTCCCACGGCGTCCCGCCCCACAGGATCAACTATCGGGCACACGCCCTCGCTTTGAAGCAGACCGGGGTGGAGGAGGCGATCACGATCTATGCGGTCGGCTCGATCGATGAAACGCTCAAGCCGGGGGAAGTCGGCATCGTCAGGGATTTCGTCGACATGACCGGGCGCAGTCAGGAGCATACCCTCTTCGATCGGCCGGTCACCCACATCGAAGTCGACAAGCCGTTCGACGAGGATCTGAAAAAGCGGATCCTCGCTCTGAAACCCACGCTTGGCGATGCCGGCGTCTACGTTACGACCAACGGACCGCGCCTCGAGACGAAGGCGGAGATCGCGTTCTTCAAGGCGGTCGGCTTCTCGATCGTCGGGATGACCCTTGCAAGCGAGGTGACGGTGCTGCTGGAGGCGGGAATCAGGACGCTCGCCCTTGCATACTCGATCAACTGGGCATCCGGGGTGGTCGAGGAGTTCTCCTTCCTGCCCGACAGCCAATTGGAGACCCTGAAGACCGAGGTCACTCAGCTGTGCAGATCCTGCCTGCTCAAGTGAGCCAGATCGTACGGGGTCGTCTGATAGACGTGGTAGTTGAGCCAGTTTGAAACGAGCAGGTTGGCGTGGGCGCGCCACCGGACGGTGACGGATCCGCCTTCATAGTAGTTCTTCGGCTTTTCCACCAAAAGTCCCGCCTGAGTGTCCCTGCGATACTCGGCGTCGAGGGTGAGCGCGTCATACTCGCCGTGGCCGGTGACGAACACGCGTCTGCCGGTGCCGTTGACCAGCAGGTAGATCCCCGCTTCATCGCTTTCGGCGAGCACGATGAGGTCCTCCTCCCTTCTGGCCGCCTCTTCGTCGATCGTCGTGTGCCGGCTGTGCGGAGCCCAGAAGAGATCGTCGAACCCGCGGATCAGCGTATGGGCGGGCTCCACCACCCGGTGGGGGTACACCCCGCTGAGCTTTTTCTCAAGAGGCTGTTTTCCGATTCCGTAGTAGTGATGGAGGGCCGCCTGGGCCGCCCAGCAGATGAAGTACGAGGAGAAGACGTTCTCATTCGCCCAATCGAGGATCTCAAGGAGCTCCGCCCAGTAGGTGACGTCTTCAAAGTCCATGTGCTCGACGGGACTGCCGGTGATCAGCAAGGCGTCATACCGGGAGTGCTTGACCTGGTCGAACGTCTGATAGAAGGTCTTCAGGTAGGACTTCGGGGTGTTTTTCGACTGGTAGGTCGCGGTCGTCAGAAAGCTCACCTCGACCTGAAGGGCGGTGTTCCCCAAGAGCCGAAGCAACTGTTGCTCCGTTACCGATTTGTTGGGCATCAGGTTGAGGATCAGGATTTTGAGGGGGCGGATATCCTGGGTGAGCGCCCGCTTTTCATCCATGAAGAAGAACGAGGAATTCGCATCGACGGGACAGGTTACCTTTACCGGCATCACACACCTCCCAGCGCTTGCTCAAGGTCGCTTATGATGTCATCGGCGTGCTCGCACCCGATCGAAAGCCGGATCGTGCTTTCGGAGATTCCCTGCTCCTCTTTTTCCTCATCGCCGAGCTGGGCGTGGGTCGTGGAGGCGGGATGGATCACCAGGCTCTTCATATCCGCCACGTTCGCCAGCAGGCTGAAGAGCTTCAGCGAATCGATGAAGGAGCGGGCTGTTTCACCTCCACCGACCAATTCTATCGTGAAGATGGAGATTCCGCCGTCGGGGAAGTAGCGCCTGTAGAGATGGTGCTGGGGGTGGGTGGGGATGCTCGGGTGGTTGATCTTCCGCACCTTCGGATGGTTCTGTAAATACGCAATCACTTTGGAGGTGTTCTCGCCATGGCGTTGGACCCTAAGAGCCAACGTTTCCAGTCCCAGAAGGAAGAGCCAGGCGTTCAGCGGGGCGATCGCCGCACCGGTGTCCCTAAGCAGGAGGGTCCGGATCTTGGTGATGTACGCCGCGTCTTGCGCCTGCTCGGTGAACGAGAAGCCGTGATAGGAGGGGTTGGGTTCCACAAGGGAGGGGAACTTGCCGCTTGCCCTCCAATCGAAGGTTCCTCCGTCGACGATGACCCCGCCCAAGGAGGTTCCGTGACCGCCGAGAAACTTCGTCGCCGAGTGCACCACGATATCGGCTCCGTGTTCGATCGGACGGAGGAGATAGGGCGAGGCGAAAGTGTTATCGACGATGATCGGAATCCGGTGGTCGTGGGCGATCTTTGCCAACGCCTCGATGTCACAGAGCGTCGCATTCGGATTGCCGATCGTCTCGATGAAGAGGGCTTTGGTGTTCGCTCCGATCGCCTCCGCCACTTCCTTCAGGTCGCACGGATCGACGAACGTCGTGGTGATGCCCCACTCGACGAGGGTATGGGCGAAGAGGTTGTAGGTCCCCCCGTAGATCGTCTTCGCCGAGACGATGTGGTCGCCTTGCTTCGCGAGCGCCAATATCGCGTAGCTGATCGCCGCCATCCCGCTGGCGACCGCCAGCGCCCCGACGCCTCCCTCCAATGCCGCGATCCGCGCTTCGAAGGCGTCCTGGGTCGGATTGTTCAATCGGGTGTAGATGTGTCCCGAGCGTCTGAGGGCGAAGCGCTCCTCGGCATCGACGGAGTCTTCGAAGACAAACGAGGTGGTCTGATAGATCGGTACCGTCCGCGAACCGGTCGCCGATTCCGGTCGCTCCTGACCGACGTGCAATGCTTTCGTTTCAAAATGATAGGTATCCATATGTTCTTCCTTTCTTGATGTAGTTGTGATAAAGAGCGAAGGAAGTCACATATGATCGGCTATGGAACCGCAGCGAGGATGTGGATGACGTTTCATGGAAAGCTCCTTGGAGAGTGGTTACAAGGCCATGCGGCACATGCAGGGGTCTGAACTGTCATTGGTGCTTCGCATCATGATGTGCCTCCTCCAAGAAGATGACCGGACGACCTGTCCGGATTACGGAGAGTCTACCCACTCCGAGCGGAGTCTGTCAACCATCTGAAAATACCCTTACGGACGATCGTAAGGGTATCTTCGGAAAAAACGCGGAATTCACGAATCAATGTTCATATCGGATCTTCTGCCACCGGGCGTTGTAGAGGTCCAGGTGTTCGCCGAGGTCATCGTTGAGGTCGCTGTTGACCAGATCCTTGTCGGTGAAGAAGAAGGCATCGTTCTCCATATATTTTTCGGCTCCCGTGTTCGTCGTCGGCGGGAAATCGAACTCGTCGAGGAAGACCGCGTAGTTTTTCGGATCATGGATGAAGTTCATGAACTTGTGGGCGTTCTCCACGTTCTTCGCCCCCTTGGGGATGACCATGTTGTCGATGTACATCATGCCACCCTCGGGGGGGATGAAGAAGTCGACGTTCTCCCACATCTCTTCAGGCAACTCGGCGAAGACGTTCTCCGGGTAGGAATGAACCACCCAGAACTCGCCGCGGCTGAACGCCTTTCCGAAGGATTCGGAGTCGAATTTGACGATGTTCGGTTTCCATTCGTCGATGATCAGGGCGGTGGCTTCGTCCAACTCTCGCTCATCGGTCGTGTTTCCGCTGTACCCGAGGTGCTTCAACGCCGCCCCCATCACTTCGCGCATGTCATCCAAAAAGGTCATCCTTCCCGCCATGCGCTGATCGGCGAAGATGGCCCAGGTGCGCTCGTATTCGAAGGGGACGCGGGACGTGTTGACGGCGATTCCGCTGGAACCCATGAAGTAGGGGACATGGTACTTGAGGCCGGGATCGTAATCCGCTTTTTCAACGACGGTGGGGGAGATGTACTTGAGGTTCGGCAGGAGGGAGTGGTCGAGCTCCTGGACCAGGTCATGGTTGATCATGATCGAGGTGTAGTCGCTGGAGGGGAAGATGATGTCATATCCTTCAGCCCCTCCGGCCATCACTTTGGCGAACATCTCCTCGTTGGAAGCGAAGTTGTCGATGATGATCTCGATTCCCGTCTCCTTTTTGAACTTGGCGACAAGTTCGTCGGGAGTATAATAGGTCCAGTTGTACAGATAGAGCTTGTCGGCGCTCTTGCTCGAACGATTGCAGGAGATCAGGGTGAAGCAAAGAAGCCCGACAAGCAGAACGATCAGAAAAAGACGAATGTGTTTCATGGTGTAAACCTCCATAGGTCGAAGGCAGCGTCATGCACTGGCCGCTGCGGTCTTTAAGAAACGGCGGAACGTGAAGGCGATGAGCATCGTCCCGAGAATCATCACGAAACTCAGCGCGTTGATCACAGGAGACACTCCATATCGAATCATCGAGTAGACATACAACGGCAAGGTTCCCGAACCCGGCCCCGAAACGAAGAACGTGATGACGAAGTCCTCCAGGCTCATCGTCGTGCACATCAGGAAGCTGGAAAGAATCGCCGGCATGATCGCCGGGATGACGACCTTCACCAGCGCCTGGCGTTCATTCGCACCCAGATCCCGGGCCGCCTCGATCGTCGAGTAGTCGAACTCGTCGAGGCGGGCCTGGACCATCATGAAGACGAACGGCAGGTTGAACGTCGTGTGGGCGACGAAGATCGTGAACATTCCCAGTCTGATCTTCACCGAGGAGAAGAAGATCAGCATCGAGATACCGATGATGACCTCGGGCAGGACCATCGGCAGGTAGCTGATCGTCGTGATGTACGAGCGGCCCTTGAAGCGATACCAGGTGATTCCGATCGCCGCCAGCGATCCGAGGACGGTGGCGGTGACGCTGCTCGTCAGGGCGATGATGATCGAGTTTCTGAAGGCGAGCCACAGGGAGGGGCTGTCGAAGATCAGGGTCTTGTACCAGATAAGCGAAGCATGTTCCCACTGCATCCCCTTCGCCGAGTTGAAGGAGAAGAACGTGACCACGAAGAGCGGAACGAAGAGGAAGAGGATCGTCAGGATCAGCATCGTGTTGGAAAAGGAGGGGCGTTTCTTCTTGGAGTAGGTGTGGTGGTTCATCGCCTGCTCCTCCCGTGGTGGGCCTTGACCTTCTGCTCGTACGCTTGGAGGGTGTTCTGTTTTTTACCGGTTGCTTCCTTTTGAGCCGAGGCGAGCATCCAGAACACTCCGATCAGCGATACGAGGGTGAGGATCATCGAAAAGGCGCTTGCCAGGGGCCAGTTCCGGGTCTTCGACACCTGGTCGACGATGATGTTCCCGATCATCGTCGAATCCTTGCCCCCGACGAGCAAAGGTACGGTATAGGCTCCGAAAATCGGGATGAAGGTGAAGATGAAGGCGGTGGAGAGCCCGCTTTTGATGTTGGGGAACATCACCTTGACGATCGATTCCAGCTTCGTGGCCCCGAGATCCCGGGCGGCATCAAGGAGGAAGAAGTCGAACTTGTCGATCGTGGTGAAGAGGGGGAGGATCGCGAACGGCAGGTACATGTACACCAGGACCAGGATCACGCTTCCGTTGTTGTAGATGAGGTGGAGTCCCTCCTTCACGATGCCCAGGCGGATGAGAAGGGAGTTCAGAAAGCCTTCCGTCGAGAGGATGCTGATCCATGCGTAGATCCGGATCAGGCTGTTCGTCCAGAACGGGATGATGATCAGAAAGAGCAGGAGCGTCTGGTGCCTGCTCTTGGCCATCGCGTATCCGACCGGTATGGCGATCAGGACGCAGAGGATCGTCGAGAGCATGCTGATCCACAGCGTCCTGACCAGCACCTTCGCGAAGGAGGGATTGATCATCTGCCGGTATGCTTCAAGGGTGAAGGCCTTTTCCACACCACCGTAGAGGCCCCGCTTCATGAAGGAGTAGAGGATGATGATCGCAAGCGGTACGGTGAAGAAGACGGTGAACCAGATGCCCATCGGAAAGCTGTACAGCGTTCCCAGAAGCTGCTCGCGCTTGGCGGGTCTCATTGCCTTCTTCATCGATCGACGTCCTTCACCAGATATCCGTCGACCGCGGTCCAGCTCAGGTAGACGGAATCCTTCCATTCGATATCCGGTCCATCCTCCAGAAACACCGTGTGCTGCTTGAACGCCTTCATCAGGGGAGCGGTGGGAATATCGTCCAACTTCACATAGTATTTCGATTGGAACCCCGAATAGACCGGTTCCTCGACGACTCCCTTGAAGACGTTCAATCCCGCGGCGGTCGAGCGCGGCGGATTGAGCGTGATGCGGATCTTCTCCGGCCGGACGGTGAAATCGAATTCCGAACCGACCTCCTGAGGCTCGAGATCGGTCACGTTGATCGTGGTGCCCAGGGCGGGGACGTCGACTACGATCATGTACTCGTTTTCAAAGGGTTCGCAGGAGAGAACCGTGCAGCTGAAAATATTGGTTTCTCCGATGAACTGGGCGACGAAGCGGGTGGCGGGCGCTTCGTAGATTTCATACGGGGTACCGATCTGAAGGATCTTCCCTTTATCCATCACCGCGATCCGGTCGCTGACGCCGAGCGCCTCGCTCTGGTCGTGGGTGACGTAGATGAAGGTGATGCCGACCTTGTCGTGGATGTCGTCCAGTTCGACGAGGAGGTTCTGTCTCAGCTTCGCATCGAGGGCGGAGAGCGGCTCGTCCAGCAACAGGACGCTCGGTTCGTTGATCAGGGCCCGGGCGATCGCGACGCGCTGCTTCTGGCCTCCGCTGAGCATCGAGGGTTTCTTGTAGAGGTGGTCGTCCAGTTGGACCATGTGGACGTAGTGCTTCACCCGCTCGTCGATCTCGTCTTTTCCAAGTTTGCGCAGGCGTAGCGGAAAAGCGATGTTTTCGTATACCGTCAGATGAGGAAACAGCGCGTATGTCTGGAAGATCGTATTGGACTGCCGCTTGTCCGGGGGAATCGGAAGAATGTCCTTATTGTCAAACAAGACCCTTCCATGGTCCGGATAGTCAAACCCGGCGATGATTCTCAAAAGGGTGGTCTTGCCACACCCCGAGGGACCCAGAAGAGAGAAGAACTCTCCTTGTTTGATGGTGACGCTCACATCGTCAAGCGCCTTGAAATCACCATACGACCGGGTTACCCGATCAACCGTAACTTCAACACCTTTCAATCTTTTTCATTCCCATCCTTGCCATTTTGTCATGTGTGTGTACAACGACTATCAAATATCCACCCCATTTTGTCAAGATGGGGGAGGCGCCATTGACATTTGTTTTGTAACTCTTTCTTTTATATATAAATAATAAAAGCTTTCTTGTCAAGAAATTGGGGGTTTTTTACGACATAAATCTCGAATCTCTGAGTTACTGGTTAGGAGTTAGAAGGTCGATTGGTTAATAAAGAATTCAGGTAGAGATGATAAATGATAAAGTTTAATCCGTTGTCTAACATGAAAACATTGGCTTGGCTTTTGTGGAAGCTAACATTGATTCATGATTGATCAACAATTCCATATTTGAAGAATGGTTATAGGATTACGAAAAGCTGTGTTACAATGGGGCATTCGACATAGATAGGTGCGTTAATGAAGAGATTACTAGTCTGTAGTTTTTTGCTTATATGTATTCTTTTAACAGTGTTTGGGATTTCCCCCAGTGCTACAGCCTCGGGAAAAGATCTCGAAGAAGCTCGTTTCAATGCAAAAGTACAACTTGCCTCATTTTTCTCAACTCGAGTTACATCTGTCGATCGTGTGACAACGAGTGCTCAAACAACAGCTGACTCATCAACAAGCTATAGCCATTATTATCAGGATATCAACGTACTTACAGATGTTGAGCTGTTAGGTGTGTCATATCGTGATGAACACGAAGGTACCGAAGAATGGGTATCGACTGCGTACTTGGATGACAGCACTTCGCTTCCGCTTTACATACAGAAACTCACACAACTTCAGCGCTCCATTGTCGATCTGGAAAATCGACCAACGGATGGAATGTCTCTTGCTGAACGGAAGTTCTTTCAAAAGAGGATTGTCGACTACTATGTGGAGTTCGAAACGTACTTCCAAATTGCCATTGTGCTTGATCCTGATGCGACGCTCCCTACGCTTGTGAGAACTCGTGCTGGAGCGGAGCTTGACTATTATGCACTTGTGAATGAAGAGATTGTGCTGTTACAGGAAGATTTGTCAATTCTTCAAAGAGATCCTTCTCCCATGAGCCTTGCTCAACAGCATGAGGCGATGATCAAGATGCAACAGATTGAAAGTCAGATT
>JAAZJI010000065.1 GCA_012800465.1 Spirochaetales bacterium | reverse complement strand
GAAGAAAGAAAATCTTAGAGACAACATGTCCACGTTGGAGCTGGTTCTTACCATGCTTGCGGAAGCGACAACCACTGAATTGACTCAAACCTTGAATCCCCATGGATTGGAAGAGAACAAAGAGATCGCCAAAGAGGGAGGAACCGTTGCCGGAAATACCCGAAAAGATATCGAAGCAAGGACAGGCAGGTCCGTCATCACCCAAAAGAATGCCCTTGATTTTTCCAGGCTTATC
Organism: Spirochaetales bacterium; assembly: GCA_012800465.1. Taxonomy (GTDB): domain Bacteria; phylum Spirochaetota; class Spirochaetia; order Sphaerochaetales; family Sphaerochaetaceae; genus Sphaerochaeta. The sequence goes on along the minus strand of JAAZJI010000065.1, from coordinate 5,262 downwards.
GAAGATGTTGCGGAGAAAACGGAAAATGATCCCACATAAGACGAGTTCGACGGCCTGAACCGGCTGACAGGGGTATACGGGTCGGGGTGTGAACCGACAAGAATTTCTTGTAGGTTGCCTCCGCCATAAGCTTACCTATACCCATGCACTTCGATCGTCTCTTGACGATTCGGCCCGCCAGGGCTGACGATGGGTCTTGGAGAGAGGTGTTTCCATGAAAACGATACGTTGGGGAATCATCGGGTGCGACGTGACGGAAGTGGAGAGCGGACCGATCGGGTGCTTGCCAACACGATCTAACGGTCGTCCTCGTCATCCTCCTCTTCGATTCCGTCATGAAGGAAATGATGGAGCATGTCTTCGATCACCCCGTCGAGCTCGGCATCCCGCTTCCCTTCGAAGACCATCACCCCCATGTTGGGTCCGATCCGGGTGAGCAGCGGCAGGGTTCGGCGGCCGTAGCAGTGGATCGCCTGAGGCTTCACGCCCCGGTCCACCACCGCGAGAAAGCGGTCGATGAAGACGGTGTGGTTCTTCTCATACTCGTCGATCATGTAGACATCGAGGATCTTATGGGTCTGGGGATCGTAGACCAGATAGAACACCGGGAAGGTCGGATCGTCTAACTTTTCGCTGGAGACGGGAGCGGGAAAGACTCCCGTCACCATGTAGAAGATCTTCCCGCTTTTCGCCTTCATCGACTTGTAGTAGCGTCGCTGTTCGGCATCGGCGAACTCCGGTATCGGAAAGGTGTTTTCGTAGTTCCACGGTTCAAAGGGGAGCTTGTCGAGAAGTATTCCATTTTCCCCGACCGTCAGGCAGGGAATATATTCTTCTTTCTTCGAACCGTCGGAAACCTGATCATGCCACGTCGCGATCGCCCGGTGCTTCGGATGTTCCTTGCGGATCTCCTCCAGGTGGGAAATGAGGTGGAGCGTCGCCTTGAAGATCTGGACGAGCTCCTTCCCCTCCTCTTCGTCGATGATCCCGGGAAGACAGTACTCCGTCTTGCTTCGGAAGACGGGAGCCGCCATCCCCTCGAAAAGGACGCCGCTCTCCTTCCGCCACTCATCATCGGTCTCAAGCGTGTCGTCGTCCTCATCAAAGGGAACGACGCTGTACAGCGAATCCATCGCCTGCTGGTACTCGAAGAACTCCAGCTCATCCTCGGTCTCCTCGTGCTCGAGGTACTCGAGGAAGTTCGTCAGCCCCTTCCTGCCGCGATTGGCCAACAGCACCCCGTTTCCCAAGGTAACGTAGTAGGTCGGCCGATTTTCCAGGAATACCGCGAACAGGTCCTCTTCAAAGAAGAGACCGGACAAGTCGGCTGTGAATATCGCTTTCGCAAGCGTATAGAGCTCGGTTAGAAGGTCTTTATCCATGGTTCCAGTCTAGTGAAAAAATGGAAGTTGTCAAATCATCTTTCCCGGGCCCTTGCAATCCCACGGCCTTGCTCCTACCATCGGACGTACGGGAAGGAAGATCCATGACGCCGCTTGAAAGACTTGCCGAGGCGAAGCGCTTCGACATGAAAAGGAAACCGATTCCTCAGCGCCATTATCTGCGCCCGGTCACCTGGATCCTCAGCTTCCCGGAAGTATGGCTGCGCCGCCTGAAGATCACGCGCAGGGGGATGGAGGGAATCAGGCCGCCGTTCCTTCTGCTCTGCACCCATATGGCGTTCATCGACTTCAAGGTGACGACCGCCGCCCTCTTCCCCCACCGGTCGAACTACGTGGTCGCGATCGACGGCTTCATCGGCCGCGAATGGCTCTTGAGAAACGCCGGCGGCATCTGCAAACGCAAATTCACCAACGACATACAGGTCGTGCGACAGATCAAGGAGGTCCTCCACGTCAACGGCGACGTCCTCGCCCTCTATCCGGAGGCACGGTATTCACTCTGTGGGACCACCGCCGTCCTCCCGGATTCGCTTGGGAAGATCTGCAAGCTGCTGGGCGTTCCCGTGGTGATGCTCAACATGCACGGCCACTACCTCAACAGTCCCGTCTGGAATCTGAAAAAGCGGGGCGTCCCGATCGCATGTGACTGCTTTCCGATCGCCGATGCGAAAGAGACGGAATCACTTTCGGTCGATGAGCTCAACGAACGAATCCGCAGCGCCTTCGAATATGACGAGTACCGCTGGCAGAAGGAGAACAGGATCGCGATCACCTTCAAAAAGCGGGCGGAAGGACTGCATAAGGTTCTCTACCAGTGCGCCCACTGCCATACCGAGTACGGGATGCATTCCTTCGGCTCCCGCATCGCGTGCCGGGCATGCAACAAGGAGTGGGAGATGGGGATCTACGGTGAACTCGGCGCCTCGAAACCCGCTGAAGACGAAACCGCCCTGATTACCGAGTTTTCCCACATCCCCGATTGGTACGAGTGGGAGCGAAGCAACGTCCGCCGGGAGGTGGAGGAAGGAACCTATTCTCTCGATGTGCCGGTGATGATCGAGGCGCTGCCCAACGCACGGGGATACATCCCCATCGGGACGGGCCGGCTCGTTCACGATATGAACGGCTTCACCTTGAAAACCGACGGGTTGTTCCTTCATAAGGACGTTTCTTCGATGTACAGCTGTCACATCGAGTATGACTATAAGGGCAAAGGCGACTGCATCGATCTGTCGACGCTGGATGATACCTACTACCTCTACCCGAAAGAAAAGCCCTTCGCGGTGACCAAGGTCGCCTTGGCCACGGAAGAGCTCTACGAACATGCCAAGAAAAACGATTAGCGCCGGACCCGGCCCGATCCGTCCCCTTTGACAAGCGCGTTCACCTCGCTCAAGGTGGTCAGGTTGAAGTCGCCGCTGATCGAGTGCTTCAGGGCGGAGGCGGCGACCGCGAAGTTGATCACGTACTCCTCGTCATCCCCGTACTCGCTCAGGGCGTAGATGAAGCTCGCCGAGAAGGAGTCCCCTCCGCCGACACGATCGACGATGTCGGTAATCTCGTAGGATCGGGAGAGGTGGAACCCGGTCTTTCCGTTGATGGCCGCGCTCCAGCCGTTCACATCCGCGCTGCGGCTTTCCCGCAGGATGACGCCGATGACGCCGATGTTCGGAAACTGCTTCTTCACCTCTTCAGTGAGGGCTTTGTAGACGTTGGTGTCCAGTTCTCCGGAGGTTACATCGACATTCGCTTCAATTCCGAGGCACTTCTGGATGTCCTCTTCATTGGCAATGACCACATCCGCGTAGGTCGCCAGCTCGCGCATCACTTCGACGGCGGTCTTTCCCCACTTCCACAGCTTCTTGCGGTAGTTGAGGTCGATCGATACCGTCACTCCCTGCTTTTTCGCCTCTTTCAACGCCGCCAGGGTCGATGCCGCCGCCGCCTCGCTGATCGCCGGGGTGATCCCCGTGACGTGTAGCCACGCCGCATCCTTGAGGATCTTGGCAAAATCGAAATCGCTCGGCTGCGCGGTCGCGATCGAGCTTTCGGCGCGGTCGTAGACGACGAGGCTCGGCCGCTGGTTCGCTCCGGTCTCCAGGAAATAGATTCCCACCCTGCCTCCCTCGGTCCGGAGGATCGCCGACGTGTCCACCCCGTAGCGCCGGACTTCCCGGACCGCCGCCTCTCCGATCACATTCTTCGGCAAAGCGGTCACAAACCGGGCGTTCTTGCCGAGCAGGGAAAGCGAAACTGCTACGTTCGCCTCTCCACCGCCGAAGGTTGCCTCCAGGACGGGGCTCTGGAAGAACCGTTCATGACCCGGACTTTTCAGACGAAGCATGATCTCGCCGAATGTTACGAATGTCTTGCTCAAGGTTTTTCCTCCTTTTCTCTTGCTATTACCCACTATAGAGGGTATAGTTCTCACTGTCAATGTATTTTGAAACGTTGTTTCATATTTAAAAAGGAGGCACTGCGATGTCTGAAGCTCTGATGAAAAAAATCCGACTCATCGGTCTGGTTCCGGTCGTGAAGATCGATGACGCCGCCAAGGCCGTCCCCCTGGCAAAAGCGATGATCGCCGGAGGACTGCCCGTGGCGGAAGTCACCTTCCGGACCGCCGCGGCGGAGGAAGCGATCTCCAACATCGCCAAGGCGGTACCCGAGATGCTGCTCGGAGCGGGAACGGTAACCGGCATCGAGTTCGCCAAGAAGGCGGTCAAGGCGGGAGCCAAGTTCATCGTCTCCCCCGGGTTCAACCCCGAGGTCGTCGATTGGGCGCTTGAGAACGACGTCCCGATCGTTCCGGGGGTCTGCACCCCGAGCGATATCGAAGCGGGTCTGAGCCGCGGTCTTTCCGTTCTCAAGTTCTTCCCCGCCGAAGCGAGCGGCGGAGTCGACATGCTCAAGAACTTCGCCGGCCCCTTCTCCAACGTGACGTTCATGCCCACCGGCGGCATCAACGCGAAGAATCTCGGTTCCTACGCCGCCCTTTCCAACGTGCTGGCGGTCGGCGGATCGTGGATGGTCAAGAGCGACCTGATCGAAAACGAACGGTGGGACGAGATCACCGCCCTCTGTTCGGAAGCGGTGCTCGCCCTCCAGGGGCTTCGCTTCGCCCACCTCGGCATCAATGAGACAAGCAAGGAGAGGGCCCAAGTCGCCGCAACGATGCTTGAACTTTTGGGGATGACGAGAACGGTCGGAAACTCCTCGACCTTCCTCGATACCGTGATCGAAGTTACCCATACCCCGTTCCTCGGGAAACACGGGCACCTCGGCTTCGCGTGCAACAACGTCGACAGGGCCGCCCACTACCTGCAGAAGAAGGGCTTCACCCTCAACGAGGAATCCGTGAAGCGGGATGACAAGGGAGCGATGAAGAGCTGCTACTTCACCGAGGAGATCGCCGGCTTCGCCCTCCACCTGATCAAGGGCTAGGGCCCGAACACGGACTCCGCCTCCATCCCGGGAATCTTGCATCCTCGAGGCGGATCCCCCCGATGGACTGTTGCACGGGGTCTTCGCGTCTTCCGGTACGTTCAGAAGAGCAGCGGCTGGGCGAACGAGACCGGGCGCTTGTTGTCGGTGAGGATCTTGCTCATGTAGGAGACGTCCAGCTTGAGGAGGCCGACGATCCTCAGGAGGAGATCTTCCGGGATGAGGTTCTGCTCGACGAAGAGATAGAGCAACGCCTTCTCGGCGATCTTCTCCACCTCCAGCGCATTGAAGAGGATCTCCCTGTCGTCCAGCTTCTCGTACCGTTCGGTGAAGTTCTTCCACAATTGGGAGGCTTTGATCTCCTCTTTCATCATAACGAGCTCGTCTATGAGGGGCTTCTCGTCCCCGGCGGCCG
>JAAZJI010000064.1 GCA_012800465.1 Spirochaetales bacterium | reverse complement strand
TTCAATTTTTTTAAGTTTCTCGAAATAGAACAACGATAGAAATCGGAATGCAAGAGCCGCAACGATTGCCGATTCCACGGATGACATCTCATTGCTCCCTCAGATTGTCCTGTCAGCCGGGGTGGTTTACATCCGATGAAAGATTATTGCCAAGATGATCACCAAGGTCATGATCATACCTAACGACGGCCATCCCTGAACCCCTATCGACTCCGGCATAGGCAAGAAAGCTATACACAGCGAAAAACTGAAAGTATTCCTCATGTCGGCACCCGGTTTTCCTGTTTCCGGATGGTACCGCGTCTTCTCGGCTTTTCGGAAAGAAGTCAAATATGAATATTTTTTTCTATTGTATGAATTTTTATTTCATACTATACTACACCTATGGTAAACAGCATCCGCGACGTCTCGGCCCTCTTCACGATCAAGGAACGATACGATGATTTGAGCGCGAAAGAGAAACAGATCGCGGACTTCATCCTCGAGCACCCCCGTGAATCGGTGAACCCTTCCATCGAAGAGCTCGCCGAACGGATCGGAATCAGCGAATCGACGATGGTCCGCTTCGCCCGGAAGCTCGGGTACAGCGGCTATCAGCGCTTTCGCATCGCCCTGGCCCGGGAAACGGTTCCCATGACGAGCCAGCTGTATGAACGGGAGGTGGTCGATGCATCGGACGGGTTCGACGCCGTCTTCAACAGCGCGGTCTCGAGTCTGCTCGAAACGCAGAAAGCGCTCGACCGAGGTCTGGTCCTCAAGGTCGCCACGCTACTGACCCGCGCCCGGAACGTCTATCTGATGGGGCTCGGCGGATCGAACATCGTCGCCGAAGACGCCTTGCACAAACTGGTCCGCACCGGGCTCACCTGCCAATGGGCGGCGGATTTCCACCTGCAGCTGATGATGGCCAGCCAGGGAACGAAGGAGGATGTCGCCCTGCTGATCAGCCATACCGGCAGCGGATACGACTCGATCGCCCTCGCCGAGGAGCTCAAAGGAAACGAAGTGAAGCTCGTGGTGCTGACGAGCAACCCCCGCTCCCCGCTCGCCCGGCTCGCCGATCATGTGCTGGCGGTCAAGACGGGCGCTTCCATGGCGGTCTCGGAGTCCTTTTCCGCCCGGATCGTCAGCCTTGCGATCATCGATCTCCTGTACATCCATGTCATGGAGATCCTGGGTGAACGGGGAATCGAACAATTGAACAGAATGCGCGCCTCCATAGCGAAGCGCCGTGTATGATAAGGAGAGAAGCACGATGAAACAAGCACAGATTGGCTTGATTGGACTTGCGGTCATGGGCGAGAACCTCGTCCTCAACCTCGAGTCCAAAGGGTTCAGTGTCGCGGTCTACAACCGGAACACCGAACGGGTCGACAACTTCCTGGCCTCCCGGGCCAAAGGGAAGAACATCATCGGCGCCCACAGCGTCGAAGAGCTGGTGGGCAAGGTCCAATCGCCCAGGAAGATCATGATGATGATCAAGGCGGGGGACCCGGTCGACCAGATGATCGAATCGCTCATTCCCCTGCTCGATGAGGGCGACACGATCATCGACGGAGGGAACTCCAACTGGGAGGACACCGAGCGACGGGTCGCCTATGTGGAATCCAAGGGCCTGCTCTACATCGGAACGGGAGTCTCCGGCGGTGAAGAGGGCGCCCTGCTCGGCCCCTCGATCATGCCCGGCGGTTCAAAGAAAGCATGGCCCGCCCTCAAGCCGATGCTTCAAGGGATCAGCGCCCATGTCGACGGGATCCCCTGCTGCGACTGGGTCGGCAGCGGCGGAGCCGGCCACTTCGTGAAGATGGTCCACAACGGCATCGAATACGGGGACATGCAGCTGATTTGCGAGGTGTACGACATCCAGCGTCGGCTTCTGGGTCTCTCCAACGAGGAGATGCACAGGATCTTTTCCGAGTGGAACGAAGGTGAACTCGATTCCTATCTGATCGAGATCACCAAGGATATCCTCGCCTACCGGGAGGAGGACGGCACGTACCTGATCGACAGGATCCTCGATGCCGCCGGCCAGAAAGGAACCGGGAAGTGGACCGGAATCAACGCCCTCCACGAAGGCGTCCCCCTGACCCTGATCGTCGAGTCGGTGTTCGCCCGCAGCGTCTCCGCATTGAAGGAGCAGCGAGTGGCGGCGAGTAAGGTCTTCGATCTTGAGATCAAGGCTCCCGCCTTTGACAAAAAGCAGGTCATCACCCAGCTTCAGGAGGCGCTCTTCGCCGCGAAGATCATCTCCTACGCCCAGGGCTTCGACCTGATCAAGACCGCCGGCA
>JAAZJI010000063.1 GCA_012800465.1 Spirochaetales bacterium | reverse complement strand
GGGTTCTCCGGCGTCGTCACGATGGAGGATGTCGCCGAACAGCTCTTCGGCGAACTCTTCGACGAGCATGAATCGCGGTTCCCCGACCGGGTCGTCGAGCACACGGACAAGCCCGGCACCTTCGTCGTCATGGCGGACGCCCCCTTCCAGCAGGTGGTCGATGACCTGGACCTGTGGTATGAAGGGGACCGGACCAGCACCGTGGCGGCATATCTCTTGCAGAAAGCGGGATCGATTCCCGTCGTGGGGGAGGTGATCGCCACGGATCTCGGAACGTGGCAGATCCTTCTGATGAAAGGCAATAAGGTGGAGGTCGTGGAGTTCACCCCGAACCCGGCGAGCGTTGACTGAACAAAACGTGAACGCTATGATTGCTCACATGAGCAAATACCCGTTTTCCGCCATCGAAAAGAAGTGGCAGGCGTACTGGGAAGAGAACCAGAGCTTTGCCGTAACCGAAGACCCCTCCGTTCCCGAGGAGAAGCGCGTCTACGTGCTCGACATGTTCCCCTACCCCTCGGGCAGCGGTCTTCACGTCGGTCACCCCGAAGGATACACCGCCACCGACATCTACAGCCGGTTTCTCAGGATGAACGGGTATAACGTCCTCCATCCGATGGGCTTCGACTCCTTCGGGCTTCCGGCGGAGAACTATGCAATCAAGACGGGGACCCACCCGAAGGTCACGACCGAACTCAACATCGAGAACTTCCGCCGCCAGATCAAGAGCCTCGGCTTCAGCTATGATTGGAGCCGGGAGATCTCGACCCATGAAAGCGAGTACTACCGCTGGACCCAGTGGATCTTCCTGCAGCTCTACAGGAAAGGGCTGGCGTACGAAGCCCACACCCCGATCAACTGGTGCGACAACTGCAAGACCGGCCTCGCCAACGAGGAGGTGAAGGACGGAAAGTGCGAACGTTGCGGAACTCCGGCCGTCCGGAGGACGATCCGCCAATGGATCCTGAGGATCACCGAGTACGCCGAGCGCCTCCTTGCCGGGCTCGACTCCCTCGACTGGCCCGAATCGGTGAAGCTGATGCAGCGCAACTGGATCGGGCGGAGCGAAGGGGCCACGGTCCGCTTCCCGATCGAGGGGATGGACGAGAGCCTGGAGGTGTTCACCACCCGGGCGGACACCCTCTTCGGCGCGACCTACATGGTCGTCTCTCCGGAACACCCGCTGGTCGATGCATTGACCACGGCGGAACAACGCCCGGCGGTTGAACGCTATCTGGATGAGACCTCCCACAAGAGCGATCTCGAGCGGACCGATCTGGCGAAGGAGAAGACGGGCGTCTTCAGCGGATCGTACGCGGTCAACCCGGTGAACGACCAGCGGATCCCGATCTGGATCGCCGACTACGTTCTGATCAGCTACGGCACCGGGGCGATCATGGCGGTTCCCGCCCATGACACCCGCGACTGGGAGTTCGCCAAGAAGTTCGGCCTCCCGATCATCGAAGTGCTGAAGAGCGAGGTCGACGTGCAGGAAGAGGCGTGGGTCGAGGACGGCATCCACGTCAACAGCGGGTTCATCGACGGTCTGGACAAACACGATGCGATCGAGAAGATGATCGCCTTCCTCGAAGAGCGGAAGCTGGGGAAGCGGGCGGTCAACTACAAGCTACGGGACTGGATCTTCAGCCGCCAGCGCTACTGGGGGGAACCGATTCCCCTGATCCACTGCGAACAATGCGGAACCGTCCCCGTGCCGGAGGATCAATTGCCCCTCCTTCTTCCCGACGTGACGAGCTATGAACCCTCGGGCACCGGCGAAAGCCCCTTGGCGAAGATCGATTCCTGGGTGAACACCACCTGTCCCGAGTGCGGCGGCCCGGCGAGGCGGGAGACCAACACGATGCCCCAGTGGGCAGGATCCTGCTGGTACCACCTCCGCTACCTCGATCCCGGCAACACCGAGCGCTTCACCGGAAAGGAAGCGGAAGAATACTGGATGCCCGTCGACCTCTACGTCGGAGGCGCGGAGCATGCGGTCCTGCACCTGCTCTACGCCCGGTTCTGGCACATGGTCCTCTACGATCTGGGATTCGTCTCCACCGAGGAGCCCTACCGGCGCCTCGTCAACCAGGGGATGATCACCTCCTATGCGTACCAGCGCAAGGACAAGAGCCTTGTCCCCACCGATGAAGTTACGGAGGCCGCTCCCGATGCGTGGATCGAGACGGCGACCGGCGAACCCCTGGAGCGGGTGGTCGCCAAGATGAGCAAGAGCCTGAAGAACGTCATCAACCCGGACGACATCATCCGGGAGTACGGGGCGGATTCGATGCGGATGTACGAGATGTTCATGGGGCCGCTCGAGGTCTCCAAGCCCTGGTCGACCGCGGGCCTGGTGGGAATCTACCGCTTCCTCGACCGGGTCTGGCGCCTCTATGACGAGGCCGAGATCGTCGATGCGGAACCGGGCGAAGATCTGCTGCGGACGCTTCACAAGACGATCAAAAAGGTTACCGAGGATACCCGGGACCTTGCGTTCAACACCGCGATCAGCCAGATGATGGTCCTCGTCAACGAACTCTACAAGGAGAGCGTCTTCCCCAGAAGCATCGCCGAAACCTTCGTCAAGCTCCTCTCCCCGTACGTCCCCCACCTGGCCGAAGAGCTCTGGGTGAGGCTTGGTCACGAGCCGAGCATCTCGAAGGTCCGGTGGCCCGTCTGGGACGAGAAGCTCACCGTCGATGAGAACATCGAAGTGGTGTTCCAGGTCAACGGAAGGGTCCGCTCCAAGACGACCGTCGAGAAAGGCGCATCGAAGGAGACCCTCCTCGGCCTCGCCAAGGAGGATGGAAAAATCCGGTCCTGGCTGGACGGAAAGACGATCGTCAAGGAGATCGTCGTTCCCGACAAGCTGGTGAACATCGTGGTGAAATAGCCTAGTGGAGAACGAGCTCCAGCATGATGGAAGAATGGAAGCCTTCGAGCTCGGCGCGAGCGACGGGAAGGATCGCCCACAGGGTTCCGACCTCGATGTGGGGATTGTCCTCATACTGCTGATAGGAGAACGTATCCTTTCCGGCGCACACCAGGCCGCTTGACGTGCAGATCGTATAGGAGTGGGAAATCCGGCCGTCGCTCAGCTCCGTCGTCCGGATGCGGATCCGTCCGGTGCTGGTCCGATTGACGATCACGGTGATCTCTCCGATTTCGACCCGGGTGGATCCACCATCGGTCCGGTCATCTTCGGAGGCGTGGAAGAAGAACCCTTCATAGCGAAGATCATCCCGGATGTAGGCTCCAAACAACACGCCGCCAGCCAGAAGGACCACCACCATTGCTGCAAGCCGATGACGAGAAAGAAGCTGTACCCGTCGTGTCGTCATGGCTCATAGTATGACACGGATGGGCGATTGGTGAAATACTTCCACTCCCCGATTACCATCTGGGGGCATCGGCGAGGGCGGAAAACACCATCTTCGTGGCGGAATCCACGACGAGGGTCAGGATGAGGGAGCGCTCCCGGCTCAGCCAACGGGTGGCGCCATGGTCAAGGAGAAGAGGGATCTCTTCACCGAAATGGATCCAGAAAGAGCTCCGGGAGGGATGTTCGCACACCCAGTGCCCGGGGGGAACCCCGCCGAGGAGGTATCGGACCCGTTCAAGCCGCTGCAGGCTCTGCGTGGGGGTGACCCCGGCAAGCAGATCCACCAGGAGGGCGGAGGAATCGAGATTCACCGCCTCGCCCACCAGGGCGGAAAGAAGATCCATGTCCAGCGAAGCGATCGCCTCGGGATTGAGAAGATTTCCTTCGACGAGGAGCTTCGCCAGAAGGCCGTCCTTCCGGGTGAGGACGACCCGGTCGCTCCCTCCCGTCCGGACGAATCCGCCCAGCGGAGCGAGGGTTCCCAGCGGATAGGCACAGATGGCGCAGGCTCCGAAGCGGTCGATCACCACCGTCGCTTGGCGGACGCCGCCACTCAAATGCATTTTCCTGTTCCCGTTCTTCGTGGTATAGACCAAGGTGTACCACAAAGGAAGGTGGGAGGCCTCCTCCCAGGGGTGTACCTCCCCGATCGAAACGTGGACGACCCGCTCGACAAGCGGATTGTGGTCGCACGAAACGAAGAGGAACAGGCATATGAAAACGACGGATTTGAGGCGCACACCTCATAAGGAACGTTAGTTCCCGTTTTGCTTCAACGTCGAGCGCCACGAGTTCAACAGCATGATCGTCTTCGGGCTTTTATAATCGGCATAGGTCCAGGGAAGCGCCCGGTAGGAACGGTCGTGGTAGATCAGGGTGAGCTCGGCGTAGATGCCAACATCGAGGGCGATCCGGTGGGAACGGTTTTTCGTCGTCGCTAGGACGAGGTTGCCGAGGGTGAGGAGTC
>JAAZJI010000062.1 GCA_012800465.1 Spirochaetales bacterium | reverse complement strand
TCCAACGCCGAGATCACCGAAATCGGAGTCCGATGGTGCATCGCCCAGTCGAAGGAGCTCCATGAGGCAGGGGTTCCTGCGATCCACTACTACACGCTGGGGAAAGCCCGGAACGTCGCGGAGATCGTCCGGGCGGTCTATTAACGGGTTCTTGCGACTCCGACCTTGGGACAGGTCTCCTCTTCCGGGCAACGGGAGCAGAACGGGCTGACCGGTGTGCAGATCACCTGTCCGTAGCGGACGAGCAATTCGTTCAGGGGGATCCGGAAGCGCCGCGGCATCACCTTCATCAGCTCCCGCTCGCTCTCTTCGGGGGTGCCGGTCGCGATCCATCCGAGACGGTTGGCGATCCGGTGGACGTGACAGTCGACGCAGATCGCATCGATCCCGAAACCCAGGTTCAAGGTGAGGTTCGCCGTCTTGACTCCCACCCCCGGCAGCCTCATCAGCTCCTTTTGCGTGTCGGGGACGACGCCGTCGAACTCATCGAGGATCATCCTGCTGATCGCGCGGATCGTCTTCGCTTTCGTCTTGTAGAAAGCGGCGGGAAAAATCAGCTTTTGGATCTCCTCTTCGGAGAGCTCGAGGACCTCGTCCGGAGTCTTCGCCCTGGAGAAGAGGGAGCGGCTCGCCTTCAAGGTCACCGCATCCCTGGTCCGCAGGGAGACCACCGTGGCGATGAGGATCCGAAACGGGTCTCCATGCTCCTTGGCGATCAGGGAGACGGAGGGAAGGAGCGACCCCTGCTTTTCAAGGGCCGACCGGAAGCGGTGGAAGAGGGAATCCCAAGCGTGTTCATCCATGGGTGTCACCTATCCCTTCGTCGTGAGCACCAGCTTCTGATGGTCGGAGGGGAGGAGTCCGAAGCGTTTGGAGAACGCCCGTCGGAACGTCTGGGGGTTGGCATACCCCGAGGAGCGGGCGATCTGGGCGATGGTGAGCTCCTGGTTCCGGAAGAGGGACAGCGAACGGTCGAGGCGGTAGGATTCGACGTATTGGGCGAAGGAGCTTCCCATCCGGGTGAGCATGAAGTGGTAGAGGTAGCTTTCCTTCAATCCGAAATGATCGGCCATGTGGGAGAGGTTCAGCGTCGGGTCCGAGTACATCTCGGCGATATAGTGCTCGATGTTGCGGACCAGCAGCTCATCGGCGTCCTGCCGGGTCCGTTTCACCTGCCGGGCCTGGGCGAGGAAGAAGTTCTTCGCCTCCTCGAACGATTTGAAGGGGTTCCGGTAGAGCGGTAGGTTCAAAAGGCGGCTGACTGTGATCGCCGAGGCATACAGGACCTTCAGAAGGTTTCCGTGCTCCTGCGGCGAGAGGTTCCGCTCGATGATGTTCACCCGTTCGATCTCCTCAAGGAGTTCGTTCAGCGCCTGATGGTCGCCTTTGAGAATCCCCTGGATCAGCAGGCGTTCTTCATTCCGGCCGAAGCTGTATGGCCGAGGGTCGACTCGAAGCTCCTGATATCGGAGCATCGTCCCGCCGCTCTTCCCGCTTCCGAAGGAGTGCCGGATCTCGCTACACTCGCCGGCGAGGGCGAAGATGTGTTCCGGTCCGATCCGCTGCGAGCTGACGGAAAGGGCGGTGGTCGTCGGAACGGCGGAGGAGAATTCGCGCCAGAACAGGTCGATCCGGTCGTCCAGATGGCGGCCTTGGGTATGCCACACGAGGATCCAGATCGTGAAGGCCAGATCCATGTAGATGTAATGGTTCGGTCCGAACACCGCCCGGGCCTGTCTGGAGGCGACGATCCGCGTGAAATCCACGTCTTTGTACTGCTTGGACGAGGACAGCTCCCGAGCGTCCAGGATCGAAACGTTCAGCATCTGATAGACAGAGGGCGGATCCGGGTCGATATCCTCCCGGATGTGGTCGAGCATGATCCGGATTTCCGACGGATCGCTCATCCGCCCATGGATCAGCCGCCTGAAGAACGTATCGGTGATGAAGGGGGTGAAGCCCGCTTCCCGGGTCCTCGCCCGATCCTTTTCGACGATGGAGGAGATGTATCCGACCGCCTCCTCATAGGGGAGGGTCTTCCCTGCGAGCCCCAGCAGCTCGTTCCATCGCCGGTTCGACCGATGCAGGGCGAGAAAGGAGACCAGGGCGAAGAGGAGGAAGACGACGAGCGCCACCAGCGAGGCGACGAGCCATAGCGGATCGAGCATCGCGAGCACTTCGTCGGTGGAAAGGAAGGTGAAGAACCTCAGGTCGGTGACGGTCGAGGATGCGATCGAAAGGATGTATTCCGATCCTTCGATGCTGACCCGGTGCTGTCCGTCGGCAAAGGTCGGGTCGATCGGAACATCCAGATTCCCGGCGGAGGCGATCACCTCCCCCTTCCGGTCGATGATGAACGTCGAGAATCCGTCGATCCGTTCCTGGCTCGCCAGCAGCTGGGACAGGAAGGTTCCGTCGATCAGGAAGAGGATCTTTCCGGCGTTCGCCGACGGGTTGGTCAGCGGAAAGGTCTGGGCATAGGGCACCACGGTCCGTGGCCGCCCCTGGATGAGCGCCTCGGTGAGGGGAAAGAACCTGCTTTGGAACTGGGAGGTCAGGTAGGTGTTCTTGAACTGACGGTAGTTCAGGCCCTCGAACGCGAAGAGGGTGGGATACATCCGCTCCGGATCCAGGAACGCGTTGCGGGAGGATAGGATGTATCCGCTTCGATCGGAGTAGACATAGATTTCCGGCACGAGCGAGTTGATCGACGTTGAAATCGGCAGCAGCGAGATCGCATCGATGATCGTCTGGATCTCCATCGATCCGCTGGGCAGCGCGTCCTGATAGATGAACCGGGCGATCGAAAGGTCCATCAGCAACAGCTGGCTGAGCTTCTGGACCTGGTCGAAGGCGGCGTCCATCGATGCGTCGACAAGCCGAAGGTTCGCCATCGCCTGTTCCTCTTTTTCCGCGATCATCGCCTTATGGAGCCAATGCTGGGTGAAGAAGAGGATCGTGAAACAGAGAACCAGCGCCATGAGGAAGAGGGAGAGCGTCCGGTTGAGCCATCGCGGTCTTGTCATCGTCTGGCCAGTATACCATAGGTCCGGGGCGGATGTTCTACCCGGAACGGGCGCTTCCTGCTATACTGCGGGCAAGGAGGATGCGATGCCCAAGATTGAAATTTGTCTGGATTCCGTCGAATCGATCATCGCCGCCGAAGCCGGCGGAGCGGACCGGGTGGAGTTCTGCTCCGACCTCTTCGAAGGAGGGCTCACCCCGAGTTTGGGGATGTTCACGGTCGCCAAGCGGCGGACCGCGATCCCGATCAATGTGATGATCCGCCCCCGCGGCGGGGATTTCTGCTACTCCGATCCGGAGTTCGAGGCGATGAAGGAGGATGTCCGGCTTTTTAAGGATGCGGGAGCGAACGCGCTCGTCTTCGGGATCCTCACCCCCGAAGGGAGGATCGACAAGGAGCGGAGCCGGGAGCTGATCGCCCTCGCCCGGCCTCTTGAGGTCACCTTCCACCGGGCGTTCGACATGACCCCCGACCCCTTCGAAGCGATCGAGGACCTGATCGACCTCGGGGTGGATCGGGTGCTCACCAGCGGTCAGGAGGCGACGGTCCCCGAAGGGGCGGACCTGCTTGCCCGCCTGGTCGGAGAGTACGGGGATCGGATCGTCGTCATGCCGGGGGCGGGGATCACGCAGCGGAACTTCGAGGAGGTCCATTCGATCATCAAGGCTCGTGAATACCATCTGTATCTCCACAGCCGGCAGCCGTCGAGGATGGTCCATCGCAAGGACCACATCTACATGGGCGGTCTGCTCCGCCAGGAGGAATACCTCGTCCAGCACACCGACCAAGGTCTGGTGCGAGCGATGATCGCTCTGGTCCGCTAGCGCCATATCTTGATTTTTTCCCCCGTTCGCTCTAGCGTTTCCCCATGATACTCATTCTCAAGAAACAGATCACGGAAGCCCAGAAACATGCGATCCGCGAGTTTCTCACCGATACGGGATATACGGTCAAGGAGATCGTCGGAGAAGAGGAGACGATCTTCGGGGCGGTCGGACAATCCTCCGTCGACATTCGTCAGGTCCAGCTGCTGGAAGGCGTCGCCTCGGTGGTGCCGATCAGCAAGCCCTTCAAGCTCGCCTCCCGGGAGCTGAAGAAGGAGGATACGATCGTCTCGGTCGGCAAGGTGAAGGTGGGCGGCAACCGGATCGCGATCATCGCCGGACCGTGCGCGGTCGAATCGCGAAACCAGATCATGGAGGTCGCCCGAAGCGTCCACGACGCCGGGGCTGTGATCCTCCGCGGCGGGGCGTTCAAGCCCCGGACCAGCCCCTACTCGTTCCAGGGCCTGGGAGAGGAGGGCCTGAAGTACCTTCGGGAAGCGGGGGATGCCTACGGGATGCCGATCACCAGCGAGATCGTCAGTCCTTCCGACGTCGAGATGATGGGCGAGTATGTCGACATGTTCCAGATCGGAGCCCGCAACATGCAGAACTTCGAGCTGCTCAAGGCGGTGGGGAGGATGAAGATGCCGGTTCTCCTCAAACGGGGCCTGTCCGCCACGATCGAGGAGTGGTTGATGGCCGCCGAGTATCTGATGGCCAGCGGAACCGACCAGGTCATCCTCTGCGAACGAGGGATCCGGACCTACGAGCGGGCGACGCGGAACACGCTGGACATCTCCGCCGTTCCGGTGATCCAGAAGCTCACCCACCTGCCGATCATCGGCGACCCCAGCCATGCGACCGGGTTGCGGGACATGGTCGGTCCGATGAGCCTGGGCCTGGTGGCCAGCGGGGCCTCCGGCCTGATGGTGGAGGTCCATACCGACCCGGACAAGGCGTTCAGCGACGGCCCGCAGTCGTTGTACCCCTCCCAGTTCGAGAAGCTGATGCGCGACCTCGATGCCCTCAGCGGGGTGCTGGGCAAATCGATGGAGCGGCCGGTCAAGGTCGAAAGGCCGAAGGTCAAGGATGTTGAAAGGCAAAAGACTTCCTCGCCGGTGGTAGCGTTCCAGGGGGAGCGGGGAGCGTACAGCGAGATGGCGATCAGGCGGGCGTTTGAAGAGGATACGGAAGTCCTTCCGTGCCCCTCCTTCGGCGAGCTCTTCGACGCGGTCCGGGAAGGCCGGGCGCACTACGGGATGGTGCCCATCGAGAACACCCTCGGCGGAACGATCTCGGAGAACCTCGACCAGCTTGAACGGAACGGGGAGATCGAGGTGGTCGGCGAGCAGCAGATCAGGATCGTCCACAACCTCATCGGTCTAGAGGGAACAAAGCTCGAAACCATCACTCACATCTACTCCCACCCCCAAGGCCTTGCCCAGTGCACCAGGTTCCTCACCGAGACGATGGGCCACGCCCAGGCGGTTCCCTTCTTCGATACCGCCGGGGCGGTGGCGTACGTGAAGAAGGAGAACGATCCGACCAAAGCGGCGATCGCCGGCGAGGTCGCCGCCCATGTGTACGGGATGGCGATCCTGGCCGAAGGGATCGAATCGCATGCCCGGAACTACACGCGGTTCTACGTCATCGCCCGTCCGGAGAACGCCGAGGCGTTCAAGGACCTTCGTCCGATCAACCGCGCTTCGCTTCTTTTCACCGTCGGCGACCGCCCGGGCGCGCTCTTCGAAGCGCTCTTGATTCTTGCAAAGCATCAGCTGAACATGAAGCGGCTCGAATCGCGGCCGATTCCGGGAAAACCCTGGGAGTACTCCTTCTTCGTCGAGACGGAGCTGGGGGATGACGGGGCGTTCGAGGCGGCGCTGGCCGAACTGAAGGAGACCTGCCTCTCGCTCAGGGTGTTGGGAAAATATGGCTCGAACCGGTGAGTTTGCGAAAGAGG
>JAAZJI010000009.1 GCA_012800465.1 Spirochaetales bacterium | reverse complement strand
GCGGCGCCGCTGCCGCGCCCGCAGGAGCGACTGGCGAGGGCGACGATCTCGTCCATGATGAGAAAGTAGGAGGAAAAGCGTTTCGCTTCGATGACGGAAAGCTCGTATTCGATGCGGCGGGCCACCTCGTCGGTGACCTCCGCGTACCGCTTTTCCGCACCGAGGTAGACCCGTCTTCTCAGCTCGGCGATCGGGGACAGCCCGTTTGGCGGCGTTACCGTCGGAAAGATATGGGTCTTCGGAAAGGGGTCGTAGGCGATCAGGGAGTTTGCGTTGGCGATCGCTTCCGGCCACGGGGCGAAGAGCCTTTCAAAAGAATCCTGATCGAGCAGGATCCTTCCTTTTGCGCAGTATGCTTCTTCATCAAGCATGCCGACGTTCGTGTTCCTTCCGATCGCGACCAGCGTCCTGTGCACGATCCGATCCGCCTCGCTTCGCAGGAATCCGTCATCGAGGGCGATAAGCGGGTAGGGGGACGAGTTTTTTTTGAGCCGACCGGGCAGCAGTGCATGATACCGGTATGGGGCATCGACCGTCACATCGTTTGTTGTGGCAAGATGAAGGGAGGTCCCGTGGAGATCCTCAAGGTATGAGTAGGCGGGGTTTTGATATCGTTTACTCAACAGGGAGCAGAGCTCTTCATACCCGCTTTGATCCTGGACGAAAGCGAAGACCGTCTCTTTTCCTTCGCTCAGCGCACAGCCGAGGATCAGCTCGATCCCTTCATCGGACGCCGCCTCCCGCAGGCGGGGATAGCCGGCGATCGTATCCCGGTCGCAGACCGCCGCCCTGGTGACCCCGAGGACCTTGAGATGGCTCATCAGATCTTCGGCAGCGAGGACGCCCCATGCCAGCGAGTACCCGCTGATAATGCCGATTCTACTTCCCATGGAAAACTCCGCTGATCGAAAGGCTTTCGATTCCGTAGCGGCTTCGGATCCGGTCGACCGCCGTCTGGAGCCTTTGTCGCCTCTCCTCGTTTTCCGGGTCGAAGAGGTCTCCAGTCCGGATATCCGGCTCAAGACGTGAAAGCCGGAAGGCGAATCCAAGCAGATGAAGCCGACGGGTCAGAAGGGCCTGCAAGAGGATTTCCGCATGGGCCGCAAGTTGGGTATCAAGAGCGATTGGATTGGAAAGGGTGATCGACCGCGTTTGCTCCTTCCCGTCGATCCACTGAAGAGCAAGCGAGAGAGTGCGGGCGGCGAGGCCCCGAGTCCGCAGTTCAAAACCGTTCTCTTCGCAGGCGGAACGAAGCGCGGCTTTGGCGAGGGGGTACTCGATCAGCGGATCGGCGAAGCGGACTCGCCGTTCAATCACTTCGTTCGTTGAAACCGCTTTGCCCGTTGATATGACGCCCCGGGCCCGTTTGTGCAGTTCGAGGCCTTTTGGTCCTAAGAACGAACGGACCTGCTTCTCATCCAAACCTGCCAGGTCGCCGATGTGGATGATGTTTACCGAATGAAGAAGCGAAGCGATCTTCGTCCCGACGCCCGGCAGGAGAGTCACCGGCTGGGGGTGCAGAAAGGAGGACTCCTCGCCGGGAGGGATCGATGCAAGTCCCGAGGGGGCGATCGCCCGCGTGGCGACGTTCGCCACAAGCGTGTTGGACGCGACGGCGACGCTTCCGTCAAAACCCAGGAAGGAGTGGATCTCGCCCCTCAGACGGGCCGCGCTGTCGACCACCGGCCCGAAGAGGCGGGTCGTTCCCCTCATGTCCAGGAAGAAGGATCCGGTTCCCATCGCCGTCACGCTCGGACTGTAACGGGCGACGACTCCTTCGATCGCTTTCCGGGCCTGAAGAAGGGCGCACCGGTCCGGCTCGATGACAAACAGGGAGGGAAGGAGCAGCCGGGCGTGGGAAAGCCGCATACCGACGCGGATTCCTTCCCTCCTGGCGACCGGAGAGGGGCTGAGGACCAGCGACCGGGTAGCGGATCCTTGAGCGATGACGAACGGAAGAGCTTTCAGGGAAGGGTCCTTGGCGATCGCCACGGCCGAGCCGAACTCGTCGATCGAAAGATGGATGATCATAGGAGGGTCTTAAGCGTCTGGGCGTTCGCAACCGCCTGACCGCGATGGTGGTTGTTGAAATACACCGCGACCCGCTTCGTCTCCTCCGCCAAGAAGGCGACCCGGCTGGCGATCGAGGCGAGCTCGCTTGCGCTGTACAGATAATCATAGCGCCTGTTGTCGGAAGATCCCCACCACGCCTCCTTGTTTCGGCCATGGAGCCGCACATACCCCAGATCACAGGTCCGGACGTCGAGGAGGGGAGGTGTGCCGGCGACCTGCGGCAGGTCGACCGAGACGAAGCACACCCCTCGGTTCCTTAATCCGTCGAGGGTCTGCTTGTTGGACCAGGAAGGGGAGCGGAACTCGACCGCCAAGGGAAGGTGGCCGAGGATTCGGGTCAGGGAATCGAGGTAGTAGCGATGGTCGACGGTGTAGGTGAAGGATGGAGGAAATTGAAGAAGAACCGCAAGGAGTACGTTTTTGCTTGCAAGCGGCTCGAGGGCCTGGGCGAACGTTGATGCAGTGCTCGCATATGTGCTCGGATCGATCGTATGCGTGAGGCTTTGGTGGGCTTTCAGGGAGAAGAGGAGATTCGGCGCCTCTTGATGCATGAGGGCAAGCCGGGCGCCTTGCGGCATCCGATAGTAGGAGAAGTTCAGTTCGACGGTATCGAAGCGTTGGGCATAGAAGGCGAGGAACTCCTCGCTTCTGCTGCCTTCGGGGTAGAAGGGCCCGACCCATTCGGGATAGCTGTAGCCGGACGTGCCGATGAGAATCTCCGCCATACGTTCATAAATACTATATGTTTGTTAAGTAGTCAAGATTGTTGTCAATCCTTTGGATCTCATTCATACTGATGGCTGACGGAGGGGAGTGTGCGCGAGTGCTCGGGAATCTTTTTTTGCGATCTTGACGGGACGATTCTTCCACATGGACGGAAATCCATCGATCCGGCGTTCTTCGAGCTGGTCCGGCGGGCTCAGGAGAAAGGATACCGTTTCTGCATCTCAAGCGGGAGGTACCACCGGTCCCTCCTGGCCTTTTTCAGCGATGTGGAGGACGACTTCATCTTCTCCGCCTTGAACGGCTGTCGGATCCTGCACAAAGGGACGGATCTGATCAAGCCGCACCGGATGGAGCATTCGACGGTCCAAGCGATCCTCGCCGATTTTGCGCGGTGGGACGTCATTCCCCTGCTTTCCGCTTTGGACGGATTCTACGTCCATGCCGACCACCTCGACCATCCCCGGGTCGCCGCCCTCCTGGGGCGGGAGTACACCCGGATCTACGAAGATCCGTCGGAGATTCCGGATACGATGCTGCAGATGACCGCGCTGTGCCGCGGAAACCGGGACGAGCTGCTTATCGAAGCGAAACGGCGCTATGCGCCAAAGCACCATGTCTTTTCCACCGGGATTCAGCTCTTCGACATCTGTCCGACCAACAAGGGGGAGTCGCTGAAGGAGATCCGCTCCTTTCTGAAGGTCCGGACGAAGGACAGCTGGGCGTTCGGCGATGACGAGAACGACCTGCCGATGCTCCGGGCGGCGGGAACGGGCCATCTGATGAGCGGCGCGGCCGACCATCTCCATGAGAAGGGATTCGAGGTCGTCTCCAACCTCATCGAAGCGATCGATGCGATCATCGCCAACCACGACTTTGAGACGTAAAAAATACTCTTTCAGTGGTCTTTCTTGACTCTTCCTCCAAAGAGTCTTACATTAGTAACAGAATGTAGAAATATTTCTACCTATACCCTTAAGGAGGATATTTGAATGAAGAGAAAGCATATCGCTCTGACCCTTCTCATCGCCCTGCTCGTCGCCACGTCAGGCTTCGCAGCCGGTACGAAAGAGGATGCCGTGAAGGAAGTCTACTTCCTCAACTTCAAGCCGGAGATCGCTTCGGTCTATGAGGACAAGGTGGCTCCCGCCTTCGAGGCCGAGACCGGCATCAAGCTGAAAGTCGTCACCGCGGCCAGCGGGACGTACGCCGCAACGCTGAAGAGCGAGCTGGCCAAGAGCAGCCCGCCGACGATCTTCCAGACCAACGGCCCGGTCGGATTGGCAGGCAGCCTCAACTACGTCTCCGACTTGAAGAACACCGAGTTCTACAAGATTCTCAGCGACAAGTCGATGGCGCTGACCAGCGGAGACCAGGTTCTTGCGATCCCCTATGCGGTCGAGGGCTATGGCCTCATCTACAACGATGCGATCATGCGCGCCTATTTCGCCCTGCCGAACAAAAAGGTTTCGATCAAGAGCGCCGAAGAGATCACCTCGTTCGCCCTTCTGAAAGCGGTCGTCGAAGACATGACCCGAAACAAAGACCGCCTGGGAATCAAGGGCGTCTTTGCTTCCACCAGCATGGCCCCGGGCAATGACTGGCGCTGGCAGACCCACCTGGTGAACGTGCCGCTCGCCTACGAGTTCCGCGACAAGGGAATCGCCACCGGAATCAAGACCGACAACTTCGAGTTCAAGTACGCCAACGAGATGAAGCAGCTGTGGGACCTCTATCTTGACAACTCCACCACCGCGCGCGGTCTTCTCGGCTCGAAGAGCGTCGATGACGCGATGGCGGAGTTCGCCCTCGGTCAGGCGGCGATCGTCCAGAACGGTAACTGGGGAGCGGCTCAGATTC
>JAAZJI010000008.1 GCA_012800465.1 Spirochaetales bacterium | reverse complement strand
TAGTGAAGTATTGCATGAAACAATTAAGGAAGTCTTCCTTGCGGCATTGTCCGATCGGGCAAAGGAGGAATGGAAATGAGCGGCATGGCAACCCAACAGCATCATCCGACGTTCGAGTATTATACCGTTCACGGTTTTTATCCAGGTCATTCCCTATTCAATTTGGATGTATACCGCATATGGATGTTTTCCGAATTATTCAGAAAAGAGGTTCTTCTTCAAATAGAAACACTGGAATTACAGGTTTGCAAACAGATTCCGGCTGTAAGGCTGACTACAGGCGAAGTGCTTTTAAAAGCACGTAAGGTGCTCGGTGCAACAGTTTCCGATTTAGCGGACATGCTTGGAGTTTCCCGTCCCACGATATATTCGTATATGGATGGCAATGAACCCGCGGGAACTATGGAGCAATTTCAACATCGTCTATCTCTTCTTGAAACGACACTCGATTTCGTAGAAGAGCTTAAGCTTTCTACGCCTGCTCCAAGAATCGTGCGAAAAAGAAACTCTGAGGGTAAGACGTTTAAAGAATTGATGAAAGCGGGTGAATTAGACAAAGGCACGATTGAAGCTTTTTGTCTCTCTGAGGCTGCAACACAGCAGCAAATAAGGGAACGTCTTAAAAAGACCGGGATTAACCTGTCCAAACAAACCGGATCAAATCCTGAAGATATAAGCGTGCCCCTAAGCAGGGAATAGGGGAACTTGGTTGTGAAGCAGGGTGATATTATCGATATTGGCGGCCTTGCAATAGATTGCTTGCCGGAGGATACATCGTATTGTCTTGTCATTACGCATTCATGCGATCTTGCAAGGACAACAGAACATACTTGTGAAATAATCCCATGTGTGTACGTGCCAACGTATGATGGAAATAAGACAAACGGTAAAAATCACAGAGAACTTCATTTCCGGATTGATGACAACTGGTATAGTGTGAAGGCTAAAGATAAAAGAAGCATCGAAAAAGACTCTGTTTCCTGCTTACATCCGGTGTTTTCCCTTGAAGAACAGATGCTACAAAACTGGCTTTCATTTCGCTATCGCAGGCAGGCGTTGCCGGACGAGGTCAATACTCTTTTGTTTAAGAGACTTAAGCTTTATGAGCTGGTGAAAAAACATGGAGAGCACTTGCTGGGTGTCTGGACGTCAATGAACCACGATGAAGATATTCGTACGGGAGAGGATATCGGTTACTCGATCGATGTATTGTTTGTGTTTGATGCGCTTGAGGATGCTGATGAAGCATGCCAAAACAAGTTTGAAGAAGAATATGAAAAATATTTCAAAAAAAGTGGAATCGATTCAAAACAGATCACATCCTACTTCATGGGTGACGATATATTCACATATCGAGAAGCTCGAACATATTCGTTCGTCAATTTTGACTACTTGAGCAATAATTAATAGCTGAGGCTACGATTCCAACACTGACGACGGCGTCACTCCGTGATACCGGCGGAAGACCCGGGTGAAGTAGCCCGGTTCCTGATACCCGGTCAGCTCGGCGACGGTTTTCACCGTGTACTCTCCCTCCTCGAGGAGAGTGTACGCTTTCTCCATCCGGATCTTCGTGAGGTGTTCGACGAACGTGGAGCCGAGGTAGCGCTTGAAGAGTCGGCCGAAGTACTTGGTGTTGAGCGACACCTTCTTGGCGAGATCCTCGCTGGTGAGCGGAAGACCCATGTGGGTATGCAGGTAGCGGTCGACGTATTCGAACGCCCGCTTGTGGCGATCGAGCCGGTCGATGAGGACCGCTTCGCTCGCGCTGTCGATGAGATCCATCAGAAAGGCCTCCTGCTCCATCACCGAATCGGCCGGTATCGGACGACGGGGAAGGAAGGGGACGCTCTTGTGGATCTCGTGGGAGATGACGGTGAGATTTTCCGGAAGCGGGTTCGTCTGGTCTCTTTGGGCGTTGTCGATCAATCGGTGGGCGAGGGTGCGTGCCTTTCCGGTGTTGCCCTGCAGGGTTTCCGTAAGGATGAGCGAAGAGATGGCGTCAAGCTCCTCTCTGCTTTGGCTGACCATCAGGGCGGGGTTGTAGCGGAGGAAGGAAAGCCCCTCCTGATAAGCGGTGCAGTAGGTGATCGAAGCGGTCAGGATCGATTGGGGGATCTGCTCCAGATTCTCGAAGATCAGGCCGGTTCCGACGGTCAGGTCGCTTCCCTGGAAGAACGCCTTGACCTCCTCGATCTTTTTCGCCGCCTGGGTCGTGAAGAGAAGGACGGTCGTCCGATCGATCGAAGGAAAGTATGAGATCGGCAGTCGCTGCCAGAACGGTTCCCTGGAAAAGTATTCCTGAGCCTCCTCTTCCTTCAATCCTCCGATGATGATGACCACGCCTTCCTCCAAGGTGATGCCTTGGGCGATGAAGTAGCTCTTCATCGTCTCGGGGGTGAGCCGGCTGAATTTCATGGCGGCGAAAAATTCCCGGCTGAAGAGATTCAACGTGGAGCGGATCTCTTCTTTCTGTTTCCGCTCATCCTCATGGAGCCGGTCGAAGTGGGCGATGAGGCGGTCGAGAAGCGCGTATACTTCGGTGTGCTGGACGGGCTTGACGAGGTATTCGGCGACTCCGATGCGAATCGCCGCCCGGGCGAAGTCGAAGGTCGGCCATGCCGTCAGGTAGACGATCTGGCACTCGTCGTTGTCGCTTCTGATCAGCTTGCCCGCCTCGATCCCGTCCATCCCCGGCATCTGGATGTCCAGAAAGACGATATGCGGTTTGTGTCGCCTGGCCAGATCGACCGCTTCACGGCCGTTGCGCGCCTTGAGCACCCTCAGCGGGAGCTTGGCCCGTGTGACCAGCAATTCAATGGCGGCGCATTCCAAGGGTTCGTCATCGGCGATCAGAAGGGTGTACACGCTCAATCATCTCCATAATGGATTGGAAGCAGCAACGTCACCTGTGTTCCCCCTTCATCGCTCATCCGCTCGAATTTCATCGTGCTTTTGCCGTTGAAGTAGTGGTCAATCCGTCGTTCGATGTTCCTGATGCCGATGTGGCTGGATGCCTTGCTTGGTGAATACAGCTTGTTCATGTCGATGCCGACTCCGCTGTCGGTGATCGTGATCATCGCTTTCTTACCGTTCTTCTTCGCTTCAAGCGCGATCATTCCTCCCTCGACTTTCGGTTCCAGGCCGTGAATCATCGAGTTCTCCACCAGGGGCTGAAGAACCAGCGGCGGAATCCGCATATCTTTCAGCTCTTCGCTGAGGAGGATCGAAAACGAAAGCCGTTCTTTGAAGCGGTATTGCTGGATCGTCAGGTATTCCCGGATGAATTGCATCTCTTCGGCGAGCGTCACATCTTCGTTGTGCTTGAGGGTGTAGCGGAAGATCGCCGCCAGGTTGTCGATGAGATCGACGGTCGAAGGGGCGTTCTCGAAGAGGGCGGTCCGGCTGATCGTATTGAGGGTATTGAAGAGAAAGTGGGGATTGATCTGCGATTGAAGGGCATTGTACCGCGCTTTTTCGAGCTCCCGCTTCGTCCTCATCCGCTCGAGTTCCTGTTCATGGAGCCGTTTCTCCAGCTCGGCGTTCTCTTCGAGGATCTCCATCCGCTCCTTGAGGCTCTGGCGCATCTGGTTCATCGACTCCTCAAGGTATTGCAGCTCGAGGGGGCCGGAGATCGGAATCGGCTCGCCGTCGAAGTTGCCGTGGAAAATCTGTTTCGCCGCATCGACCATCGATTGGACGGGGGTAACCAGGCGCATCGTGAGTTTGTAGAAGAGCGAGGAGAAGATCGTCACGATGAAGAGGAAGAGAAGGACTCCGATGGAGCGGTAGGTGAAGATCAGCTGCCGGGTCTGGTAAAACGACCATACGTCGCTTTTAACCGCTTTGGGAAGGTATCGGTAGAAGGTGTAGCTTTCGAGGTAGGAGTAGACTTTGTCGATCGCCCAGTAGCGGTTGAAGTATTCGGTCGAGTCCAGTTCGCGTCGGACATCGATGAGGTTCATCAGCTCCTGGTTGATGAAGAAGATCCCGTTTTCGACCCCCCGGTGGAGAAAGTATCGCTCAAGTTCCTCCTCGGTTCCGAGGTTCAGCCTATGGAGGGTGATCGCAAGCTCTTTGTTCATAAAATCAAATTCATCGAGCAGTGTTTCATCGATTTCATGCGTAGGATTCTGAGCGATCTTGGAAAAGAGCATCCGGCTGGTATTCAGCTGGGTCGAGAGGGTGGTCAGAATCTCATAGCGCCTGGTTCGCTCCTGGGTTTCTTCGAGAAGGGAAAAGACGATGCCGAAAAAGATCATCGCCAGGACGAGGATGATGCTCAGCATCGAGAGGTTCGTCGTAAGCAACCACCCTTGGAGGGTGTGCCATGGCCGTGAGCGCTTCATGGGTCGAGTATACCATCTCCGGGTCCGTCCCGGGGGGAAAAGAAGGCGAGGGGTAGGAGAATCGGAAGAAATCGGGGGGATTTTCCCGGATTCTCTCCCTTTCTTCCGGAAGGAAGTTCCTTCACAATGAATATGTTATCTATATTTGTTCCTAATAAGGAGGGACTCATGAAAAAAGCATTATTCGTTCTGGTGATCATCGCTCTCCTCGTCGCTCCGGTCTTCGCCCAAGGGGAGAAGGAGGCGGGAGCCGCGAAGCAGATCGTTCTTCGGCTCGCCGACAACCAGCCGATC
>JAAZJI010000061.1 GCA_012800465.1 Spirochaetales bacterium | reverse complement strand
GTGCTTGACCTCGATCTTCTTTCCACCGGGAAGATCGAAGACGTTCGCCACCAGCGAGTAGACCCGCTGGGCGTTCTCCTCATCGCCTTCCTCGATACGGGTGAAGATCTGCTTGTCATCAAACAGCATGCCCATCAACGCTTTTGAATTCTTCCGGTTCTCCTGCGTATCCCGTTTTGCATCGACATAGCGGTTCACCGCATCAAGCAGCTGGAGCTGGATGTACAGCAGCTGCTCCTTCGTATATCCGCTCTTGTTCCAGACCTTCTTGTCACCGTTCTTCAGGAGGTAGATCAACGTGGATCCCTTCTCCTTGAAGTTCTCCACCGCGTCCTTGTACAGCTTGAGCAGATCGGCGTTCTTCTTGTTCTGGCGGAAGATCTCGGGGATATAGCTCGTCAGATAGCCGGGGAAGATCTCGATCAGAACCTTCGGCCAAGAGGGGATTTCATCGACGATGTGGTCGATGAAGGACTTCTTCAGCTCCGAATCCTTGATCGGAGCGAAAACCTCGTAGATGTCCTCCGCCCGTTCGAAGAGGTCGGCGAATCCGAACGCCTCGGGGAGGGTGACGAAATGCATCCCCTGGTCCTTCACCAGCTCCTCGAGGAGCAGATAGGAGGACATGATCACATCGCTGGTGACGACGATCGGTTTCGAGACTCCGTTCTCTTCGAAGAAGAACTCGCTGAAGAACCCGACCATCTCGAGGAAGTAGTCGCTTTCGACATCCCCCTTGCTGGAGATGAACTCCCTCAGCCGTCGGATCTTGTCGTAGAAATCCCGTTCGCTTCGGAAGATCGAGAGCTGCTTCTCCTCGTAGCTGATCGGGGTGGATCGAAGCAGATACACGTCGCTGTCGGTAGGGGAGAGGTCGAAGAGGGGATTGGTCATCAGCTCCTTCTTCGCCTGGTTCATCCAGCTCGTCCACTCCTTCGGCTCAAGAATCGAAGGCACCAGTTCCGCCTTCATCTCCCGAAGACTCGATTGGCCCCCGTTGCTCGACATGAGGATGTTCAGGGTCCAGGGGATATCGTTTTTGACCTTGTCGTAGAGCCGCGGCTTCGGCAGGGCGCTTTTCAAGACCCAGATGTGGCTCTTGGGCAGGGCCTGCAGGCTCTTGAACGCCATGTTGGTCGATAGGCGGGAGCCCTTGGCGGAGGTCTGGCCGGCGAAGTCGACGATCACATCGGTCTCATCGATCGATCGGATCCGCCCGATCCGGCCGGTGGAGTTCTGGAAGACGAACGTCCCCTTGTCAAAGGCGATGTTCGTTTCAAAGTCCTCGATCGACAGAAGCACGTCCCGGGCGATCATCCCGACCAGGGCGGAGGATTCCAGGCAGCTCTCCAGGCGGGAGTGCTCCCTGTATTTCTTCCGATAGCTCTTGACCAGCTGGTCGCGGGCGATCGCATCCTCCCGATCCAGGGCGAGGATCCGCTTCTGGATCTCGATCATCTGATCGACATCATCCTTGTACGCTTCGGCGGCATCCCGCAGGATCGCCACGGCGGAGGAGCTGCTGGTGGCGGAAACCTGCTCGGCGAGGTTCAGCGAGTAATCGAACTGATGCGGATCATTGGCGATGACGACCTCATGGATCTGCCTGATCGGGGTGAAGTCCTTTCGCTTCAGGAGCCGGTTGATCGTCTTCTTGAAGTAGCTGAGAGCTTTTTCCGTCTTCCCCGCTTCGAGGGCGTAGGTTCCAAGCTGCTTGAGGATATCGACCTCTTCGTAATCGACATTGACCAGTCGCTCCCACAGCTCGATCTTCTTCTCCTGCTTGCCGGTCGCTTCATACGCTTGGGCAAGCAACCTCAAGGCGTGGCGATTTTCACTTCTGTCCAGAACCTTCCGGGAAAGGTACTCCACGATGTTCCAGCGCTTGTGTTCGCTGAAGAGTTCGATGAGATTCAGAAGAGGGAGGAAGTTTTCCGAACCCTTTCGCTGGATCGCGAGCATCCCGTTGATGTAGTGGGCGACCACCGAGTTCTTTTCCCGCTCCCGGATATGACGCTCGCACATGTCGCGGGCTTCGATCTTCTGTTCATCATCCAACTGCTCGATCAAACGGTCAAATGCTTCAAAATTCGCCACAGTGAAGGCGGAAGCAGAGGCTCTGGTCCACTGTTCTTCTTTTAATACCTGTTCAATCTCTTGGATATCCATGATGTTGCCTCCGGAAATATATCGTCTAAATAGACAAAACAAAACCGCGCAGACATGGTTCTTTGTCTGCTCGAGTTCGACGTTTCTTTCTATCTACCTGCAAATATACACAAAATCCGAGTTTTTAGCAATTGATTTGTCGGTTCAATGGAGCTTCACTACTCCGGTTTTTGACGATCGCCTCCTCAAGCCCGAGGATATACACGGCGCCGAGGGCCCGGTCATACAGGCCATAGCCGGGCATCGCCACCTCGTCCCAGATCATCCGTCCGTGGTCAGGGCGGACCGGTCCATCGAAACCGATCTCATGCAGCGCTTTGACGATCTCATACAGGTCGAACGATCCATCCCGGGAAAGGTGGGCCGATTCTTCAAAGACTCCCTCTTCGACGTGTTCGAGGTTCCGGATGTGTGCAAAGTGGATTCGCCCTTCAAGAGCCCGGATCATTCCGGGCAGGTCGTTGTTCGGGTTGGTGCCAAAGCTGCCGGTGCAGAACGTCACTCCGTTGAACGGCGCGTCAACCGCCTTCATCAGCTTTTCGACCTTGTCTAAACCGGTCACGATTCTCGGCAATCCGAAAACCGGCCAGGCCGGATCGTCGGGATGGATCGCCATCCTGATATGATACTCCTCGGCGACTGGTCGGATACGCTTGAGGAAGTACACAAGGTTGTCAAAGAGAGTCTCTTCATCGACATCCTTGTACGCTTCAAAAAGATCCTGTATCTTCGCAAGGCGTTCTGGTTCCCAGCCCGGCATCAGGAATCCCTCGCTTGAGGCGGTGGTATGATCGAACAGGGTCTGGGGATCGATCGATCTGACGATCTCCTCGTCGTAGGCAAAAACGGTCGATCCGTCGGGGCGCTCTTT
>JAAZJI010000060.1 GCA_012800465.1 Spirochaetales bacterium | reverse complement strand
GGGGGTGTATGAGGATGAGCGGTGGGAGAAGGGCACTCGGGAGCTGCTTCGGGCGGCAAGCGGGAGCTCGGCATATTCGGTCATCGGAGGCGGGGACACGATTACCGCCGCCGCGCGCCATACCGGCCTTGACGGATACTCGTACGTGTGCACCGCCGGAGGAGCGATGATCCAATTCCTTTCAGGCAAGAAGCTGCCCTTGCTTGAGGCGATGAAGGCGTAACGGATGGACTCGATCGTATTGTCGTACCGAAGCGGGGAACACCTTGTTCTTACGGTGCCCAAGGCCCTCGGGGTATCGGTCCGGGATCCGAAGGAAGGCGGGCTGACGGTCCGGGAGCATCTGTTTGAAGAGGCGCTGGGCGATGGATTGGCGGATTTTCTCCGATCCGCCGGCCGGGTGTTGATCATCATCAACGATTCGACTCGGCCGACGCCGACGAAGGAGATGATGAGCGCCTTGATGCCCTACCTTGAAGAGGCGGGAATAGAAGATGAGAATCTGACGATTCTGATCGCCACCGGAGCCCATCGGCCCGCTCTGGAATCGGAGTTCGAGCAGCTGCTCGGCAAGGGGTTGGCTCAACGCCTGAATAATCGGATCGTCAGTCACGTCGCCACCGACCGGAGCCGATTGACCTTTCTCGGAACGACGAGCAGAGGAACTCCGGTGCTGTTGAATTCGCTTATCTTCGAAGCCGACCGGGTGATCGTGACCGGGAGCGTCGAGCCCCACTATTTCGCCGGCTATACCGGAGGTCGAAAGGCGATCATGCCCGGAATCGCCGGCTATGAGACGATCGAAGCCAACCACCGCCTCGCCCTCGAAAGCGCCGCGCGCACCCTTGCGCTGGAAGGCAACCCGGTGCACGAGGATTTTCTGGAGGTGGTGGAGTTCGTCAAGCAGCCGGTCTTCTCGCTGATGAGCGTCCTGGATAAGGATCATAGACCGATCCATCTCGCCGGAGGGTCGCTGACGGCGAGTTTCCTTGAGTGCATCCCGGTAGCTGAAGAAACCTTCGGAACGCCGATCGCTTCACCAATGGACATCGTGATCACCGTGGCGAACCATCCGATGGACATCAACCTGTACCAAGCGCAGAAAGCCCTCGACAACGGGGCGTTGGCGGTTCGTGACGGAGGATCCCTCCTGCTGGTCGCCTCCTGCCGGGAGGGGGTGGGGGGTGCGGCGTTCGCCGATCTGCTCGCTTCCAGCGAATCTCCGGATCGGGCGCTTGCATCGATTCATGAACACTATAAGCTCGGCTACCACAAGGCGGCGAAGATCGCATTGGAAGCGAAGCGAATCGACCTGTATGCCTATACCGACCTGGACGACGATCTCGTCACATCCCTCTTCCTCAAGCCCGTCAAGGATCTTCAGGAATGGTTTGACCGGGTTGTCGAGGAATTTCGGACAACGCACCGCCGAGACCCCCGGGTTCTTGTTCTCCGGGACGGGGGGATGTGCGTTCCCATTCTCTCTTCATCCGGCAACCATTAGCGTTTCCGCTTAAGCGCCAGGAAAGTCTTTCGAACGATCTCGTTTGCCG
>JAAZJI010000059.1 GCA_012800465.1 Spirochaetales bacterium | reverse complement strand
CTGGTCGGTCCGCTTGTTGATGATCTCGAAGACTTCCTCGGGAACATCGGCTGTCCAGCCCTCGGCGATCTGCAGGACCGGGCCGACGCCCTTGACCTTGTTCAGCCGAAGCATCGTCACCGGCATTCCGCCTACACTTAAGAAGGTGGAGGAGAATCCGCCGCCGCGGAAGTAGCCGAGGTTTCCGACGCTGAATCGGGTGTTGTCCAGGGTCTTCTGGACATCCTCGGCGGTGATCTCCCAGTAGGGCTTCATCGCCGGCTCGCCCTTCTCGTTGGTCATCCGCCCGTCGGCGTCGAGGGTCGTCGCACCGCTGTTGATCAGGTGGATGAAGCCGTCCTTCGCCAGACCGGTGGGCTTCCAGCCGGTCACCCGCTCGACGCTCTCGGGACTCCAGTACGTTCTCACGTCGCTGAAGATCACCGCCCGGTTGGTCAACAGCTTCGCAAAGAGCATGCTGATGCCGTTGAGGTGGTCGTTCTCGGTCGCCATGATGTACGGCTCCCGGATGCCGTTCCAGTCGAAGCTGGAGGTGAGCATCGTCTCCATGAAGTCGCCGTTCGGCCAGTGGTCGGTCCATTGGCGCTGGCCTTGGAAGCCGGCGGCGATCGCGTTGCGGCCGTAGGACTCCTCCTTGAAGCCGAGGGTGTTGAGTCTGGGGTTCCCGATCA
The DNA here is from genome assembly GCA_012800465.1 of Spirochaetales bacterium. Classification (GTDB taxonomy): domain Bacteria; phylum Spirochaetota; class Spirochaetia; order Sphaerochaetales; family Sphaerochaetaceae; genus Sphaerochaeta. The sequence goes on along the minus strand of JAAZJI010000059.1, from coordinate 4,765 downwards.
TCAGGTCCCGGCCGATCATCACCATCTTGGTGACGTACTCCCAATCCTTGTCCAGTTCCTCCTGGGTCTTGCGAAGGGCGGGGTCGTTGACGGTGTCCTCCGCCTGGATGATGTGCTTGCGGACCCATTCGATCGCCTTCTTGAACTCGACGGGATCATAGATCTCCTCGGCGATCCGCCGCTCGATCTCGCTCATGTCGACCACTTCGGTCCTCATGCCGAGGTACGCCTGGAGGAAGTCCTGGTCGACGATCGAGCCGGCGATCCCCATCGACATCCCTCCGATCGAGAGGTAGCTCTTGCCCCTCATCTCGGCGACCGCCAGACCGGCTTTGGCGAAGCGAAGGATCTTCTCCTGGACATCCTCGGGGATCGAGGTGTCCGTCGAATCCTGGACGTCCCGGCCGTAGATGCCGAAGGCGGGGAGGCCCTTCTGGGTATAGGCGGCGAGGACCGCGGCGAGGTAGACCGCCCCGGGGCGCTCGGTGCCGTTGAACCCCCAGACCGCCTTGATCGTCAGCGGATCCATATCGAAGGTTTCCGTCCCGTAGCACCAGCAGGGGGTGACGGTCAGGGTGACCTGGACGCCTTCCTTCTTGAACTTCTCGGCGCAGTCGGCGCTCTGGCGCACTCCGCCGATCGTGGAGTCGGCGATGACGCATTCGACCTTCTCTCCATTGGTGTGACGGAGGTTGTCGCCGATCAGCTTCGCGGCGGCCTTGGCCATGTTCATCGTCTGCTCCTCAAGCGACTCGCGGACGCCCCGTTGGCGTCCATCGATGACCGGTCGGATTCCGATTTTTGGAAGCTCCGAGGCGTATCGCCTCTCCGGCCCTACCTGTTTGATATCAAGAGTGTTTGCCATCTCGTTCTCCTTGGTGTATGATGGGTTTGTAATCGTTTACATACCTTCAGTATTACACAGCATCCGTGCGATTGCAACGAAAAAAAGGAGTGGCATACCATGCTCAAGACAATTCCCTCGATTCTCAGTCCCGAACTGCTCAAGATCCTCATGGAGATGGGGCACGGTGATGAACTGGTCATCGGCGACGGAAACTTCCCCGCCGCATCGATGAACGACCGGGTCGTCCGTCTCGACGGTCACGGCGGTGAGGAGATCCTGAAAGCGATCCTGCGGCTTTTCCCCCTGGACACCTACGCCCCCAACGCCTTTCTCATGGAAAAGGTTCCCGGCGACCGGGTCGAGACCCCGATCTGGGACTCCTATGAGAAGATCGCCAAGGAGGGCGATCCCGGGTTCACCGGCTTCACCTTCGTCGAGCGCTTTGCGTTCTACGAGCAGGCGAAGAAGGCGTACGCGATCGTGGCGACCGGCGAAAGCGCCCTGTACGCGAACATCATTCTCAAGAAAGGCGTCGTGCTCTAGGGGAGCCGATACCACATCGAGCGGTTCTTGCGATAGGAGAGGGGGGTGATCCCCATCACGTTGCGGAACTGCCGGCTGAAATAGCTGGAGTCCTCGAACCCGGTCGCTTCGCTGATCTCGCTGACCGACATGTCGCTTGAGCGGAGGAGGCGACAGGCGTGCTTGATCCTCCGCTGGATGTGGAATTCGATCGGGGAGAGGCCGGTGGCGTTCTTGAAGTGCCGATTGAGCGTGCTCGCCGACATGTTGGTCAGTTCCATCAGCTCGCCGGTCGAGACGGAGCGGTCGGGGTGGGCTTCCAGGAAGCTGAGCGCATCGGCGATCCGCATGACGGTCTGGTTGTCCTGCCGCGGCTGTTCGGCGTAGATCCGGAAGAGCATCACCAGGAGCTGGGCGAGGATCGCGAACGCTCCCGCTTTCGCCCCGATCTCGCTTTCGGTCGAGTCCGATTCGACCAGCAGGTGCTCAAGGAGGGGGAGCACCTGCGCCTGCTGGGCGGGGGTGAGCTGCATCAGCGTCGACAGCGAGCCGTCATGCCGGTAGGTGGGCTCCACCTTCAGAAGCGCCTGATAGCCGCTCATGTTGCTCAGATCGAAGAACGATTCCTCGAAGATCGAGATGTCGAAGAGGATGTTGAACAGCCGCAGGTCGCGGACATCCCGGTAGCCGTGCTTGAAGCCGGGAGGGATGACGAAGACGTTTCCGCTGGTCAGTTCGAAGGACCCGGCGGAGTCGAAATGGGTTCCGCTTCCCGAGACGATGACGATCAGTTCCCAGAATTCGTGGCTGTGGAGGGGATAGGGGATCTCCGGATCCCGCTCGAGGACCTTGATTGGGAAGGAGGGGTCGTAAAAATAGTCGTTAGCACGGAGAATCAGGCCCATTATGACAAAATAGTCCTAAAATTTGCCTATTATGTCAAGACAAAAAAGAAAAAGTGAGGGTACAGTTATATGTGGGAGGAGTGTATGGAACCCACGTCATATCAGTACGCGAAAGAACGATACCGGGCGATCGGCGTCGATACCGATGCCGCTCTCGAGCGCCTGGGCCGGATCCCGATCTCGATCCATTGCTGGCAGGGCGATGACGTCGGCGGGTTCGAGACCCCCGATTCCGAACTCAGCGGCGGCGGGATTCAGGTCACCGGTTCCCATCCCGGCAAAGCGCGGACGATCGAGGAGCTGAGAGCCGATCTGGAGGAGGTGCTCTCGATCGTTCCCGGGCCCCACCGGATCAGCCTTCATGCGAGCTACGGCGAGTTCGGACCCGAGTTCGTCGACCGCGACGCGATCGAACCGAAGCACTTTCAGGGATGGGTGGACTGGGCGAAGGCGAACGACGTCCACCTCGACTTCAACGGCACGTTCTTCAGCCATCCCAAGGCGAATGACGGCTACACCCTGGCGAGCAAGGACGAGGAGATCCGCCGGTTCTGGATCGAGCACGCCAAGCGGACCCGGAAGATCGCCGCGTGGATCGGAAAGCAGCAGGGGTCGCCCTGCATCCTCAACACCTGGATTCCCGACGGGGCGAAAAACCATACCGCCGACAAGATGGGGTACCGGGCGATCCTCAAGGAGAGCCTCGATGAGATCTTCGCCACCGAGTATCCCCGAAAGCATATGCGGGACGCCCTCGAGACGAAGCTCTTCGGGATCGGCAGCGAAGCGTTCGTCGTCGGATCCCATGAGTTCTACATGAACTATGCCGCCCGGAACGATGTGATGATCTGCCTCGACATGGGGCACTTCCATACCGAGGAGGATGTCTCCGACAAGCTCAGTTCGATCCTCCTCTTCGATGACGAGCTGCTGATGCACGTCTCGCGCCCGATGCACTGGGACAGCGACCACGTCGTGCTCTTCGATGAGAAGACCCGCCGGGTCGCCCAGGAGCTGGTGCGCAGCGGCAAGCTGGAAGCCTGTCACCTCGGACTGGATTTTTTCGACGCCTCGATCAATCGAGTCGGCGCGTGGGTCACGGGAACCCGGTCGCTGAGGAAGGCCCTGCTCTTCGCCCTCTTGGAGCCGACCGAGCAGCTGATCGAATATGAAGAGGCGGGAGCCGGCTATGCGGCCATGGCTCTTGCCGAACACCTTTCCGTCCTTCCGTTCGGCGAAGTATGGCGGGAGTTTCTCCGACGGAACAACGTTCCGTCCGAAGAGGAACTGATCCGGCGCGTCGGGGCGTACGAAGAGGTGGTCCTCAAGGAGCGGTCATGAGTCTCAAGGCCCTGATCGACGCGTCAAGGCGGTATGGCCGCGATCCGCATCTCGTTCTTCTCGGAGGCGGGAACACCTCCTGCAAGGAAGGGAACATCCTCTACGTGAAGGCGAGCGGGCATGCCCTCGGATCGATCGATGAGGACGGGTTCGTCCGGATGGACCGCTCGAAGCTGGAGGAGATCTGGAACCGGACGTTCTCAAGCGATGACGCCAGGCGGGAAGAGGAGGTGCTGGACGCGATGATGGCCTCCCGCCTCGAAGGCGAGAGGGCCCGCCCTTCCGTCGAGGCGCTGCTGCACGCCCTCCTGCCGTTTACCTACGTCGTGCATCTGCACCCCTCGCTCGTCAACGGGCTGACCTGCGCGGTCGAGGGGGAGAAATACTGCAAGAAGCTCTTTCCCGAGGCGCTCTGGATCGGACTGGTGAAGCCCGGCTTCATCCTCGCCGATACGGTCCGCAGGGCGATGATGCCGCTCAAGGAGACTCCCAACCTCATCATCCTTCAGAACCACGGTATTTTCGCGGGAGCGGAGAGCCTGGAAGAGATCGACGAACTCTACCGCCACGTGCTCTCCACGTTGAAATCGAACCTCAAGCGGGATGTGGACGAAAAGCCGGTTACGATCGGTCCGGCGATCCTCGATCCGATCAAAGAGGAGCTTGAACCCCTCTTTACGGAGGAGGTCGCATATTTCCACTCCAACGATACGCGATCGTTGCTTGGCGGCGAGGAGAGCTTTTATCCGATTTCTTCGTCTTTCACGCCCGACCACATCGTTTATTCGGGGTTCAAGCCGCTCTTCGTGCCTGCGGGAGATTCGATCACCGAAGCGTTCGAAGCCTTTGGAAGGAAGCACGGACAAAATCCCAAGGTGGTCTGCGTCCAGGATGCCGGGGTGTTCGCCGACGGTGAAAAGCCCCTTGCGCTGTTCATCGACACGGTGCGGATCAGCGTGTACAGCGAGAGCTTCGGTGGACCGCTCTTCATGACCGATGAGATGATCGAATTCATCCGGAATTGGGAAGTGGAGCAATATCGCGCAAAAGTACCTTCGCAAGTTAGCCTGGATACCAGGAGAACAGAGAATATGAAAAGGAGAAAACAAAGATGAAGAAAACACTGCTTGTTATTCTTATCATCGGCTTG
>JAAZJI010000058.1 GCA_012800465.1 Spirochaetales bacterium | reverse complement strand
TGAAGGAGTATCTTGCGAAGAAGGGCCTGGAGTTCGAAATCGCCGCCCTGCCGGTACCGATCGATCGGGCGGACCGCCCCTCATTCGCGCAGGTGCGGGAGTTTCTCATCTCCCGGCTTGCGGCCGACCAGCCGGTGGCGTTCCTGAATCTGAACAACGGCGAGGTGGTCAATCTCGAGCCTTGGCACTGGGTCACGATCGTGGGAATCGAAGAACGGGAGGCGGACGGGCCGCTTCTCGCCCATGTGTATGACGAGGGGAGGAAGCATCTGGTCGACCTCACCCGCTGGTACGAGACGACCACCCGCCCGGGAGGATTCGTCAGCCTCGTGGAGGGCGACGAAAGCGGGAAGGAGCCACGGTAGCTCGCGTTTCTTCGGTGATGTATACTGACAGGGAAGGAGGACAGTCATGGTATATTCGGCACATGAACAACGATATGAACGGATGCAGTACGCTCGGACGGGAAAAAGCGGACTCAAGCTCCCTCGGATCTCCCTCGGGCTTTGGCACAACTACGGGGATGCATATCCCATTTCCAACGGTCGGGCGATGCTCCGGACCGCGTTCGATCTGGGGATCAACCACTTCGACCTGGCCAACAACTATGGACCGCCGGCAGGCTCGGCGGAGGAGAACTTCGGAAAGATCCTGAAGCAGGACTTTCTTCCGTACCGGGATGAGCTCATCATCTCCACCAAAGCGGGCTACTACATGTGGCCCGGCCCCTACGGGGAGTGGGGGAGTCGAAAATACCTTCTTTCAAGTCTGGATGCAAGCCTGAAGCGGATGGGGCTCGAGTACGTGGACATCTTCTACTCCCACCGCTTCGACCCCTACACCCCCTTGGAGGAGACGATGGGAGCTCTGGCCAGCGCATATCGAAGCGGCAAGGCGCTCTACGTGGGGATCTCCTCCTACACCGCCGAGCAGACCCGAAAGGCACATGCGATCTTGCACGATATGGGGGTTCCTCTCCTGATCCACCAGCCCTCCTATTCGATGCTGAATCGCTGGGTCGAGCCCGAGCTGCTTTCCACGCTGGAGGAGCTTGGGGTCGGGGCGATCTGCTTCTCCCCCCTTGCCCAGGGGATGCTCACCGACAAGTACCTTACGGAGATTCCCTCAACCAGCCGGGCGGCGAAAGACCTCTCGCTGAAGAAGTCGATGCTCAGCGAGGAGAACCTTGAGAAGATCCGCGCGCTCAACGAGATCGCCAAGGGGCGCAGTCAGAGCCTCGCCCAGATGGCGCTTGCGTGGGTTCTTAGGCGGAAGGAGGTAACCAGCGTTCTGATCGGATCCAGCTCGCCGGACCAGATCGTCGAAAACGTCGCCGCGCTGGACCGGCTCGAGTTCACCGCAGATGAACTGGAGATGATCGATCGATACGCGACGGACGGAGACATCAACATCTGGGCCAAACGCTGAGAAACCTTGACGGATCTGTTGGGCTCTGTTACATTGTACGCAATATGATGCCCGCCTTCTTCGGGAGGCGGGCATCATCACCCCAAGGGAGGGACATCGGGCAATGGCATATGAAGAACTGAAGCTGGAACGGCAACTCTGCTTCAAGATCTATGCGCTTCATCGACAGCTCATGGCCGCCTATCGCCCGCTGCTTGATGAGCTGGGCGTGACCTATCCGCAGTACATCACCCTGCTCTACCTCTGGGAGCACGAGGAGGCGACGGTGGGTCAGCTGTGCAGCGCCCTCGGGCTGGACACGGGGACCGTCTCGCCGCTTCTGAAGCGGATGGAGGCGAACGGCCTGGTCTCCAAGCGCCGGCTCGTCAGCGACGAGCGGACCGTCCAGGTCTCCCTGACCGAGCGGGGGAGAATTCTGGAGGAGGAGGCCCGTTCGATCCCCTCATATATGGCCACCTGTCTCTTCGGCGGGGATGAGGCCGACGCCGAGACCCTCGCCACGGTGCTGGACCGGACGATCAGGCAGGTGAGCGAAACACGAAAACGATAGCAAATCATTGCGTTCAGGTGGTTGGTGAGGTACGATAGGGGTAGAATCACTCGCGGAGGTCGCAGATGTCAAACGTACAGTCTATTTTGGATGAGAAGGGCAGTTCAGTCTTCAGCATCACACCCGATGATGTGTTGGCCCACGCGCTTTTACGGATGAACGAACAAAAGGTCGGAGCTTTATTGGTGCTCAACGAGGAAGGGGATATCAAGGGGATTCTTTCCGAGCGCGACATTGTCCGCTATTTCTCCCGCCGGATGCAGCACATCAACACCACGGATATCAAAGTCAAGGATGTGATGACCGCCGGGGTGACGTGCGTGAAACTCCACCAGAGCCTTGAGGATTGCCTTCAGCTGATGACCGTCGGCCGCTTCAGGCACTTGCCGGTGGTCGACGATGCCGGAAAGGTCATCGGGATGGTATCGATCAGGGACGTCGTGAGGGCGGTTCTGGATGCCAAGGATTTCCAGATCGGCGAGATGGAGCAGTACATCACGAGCGGCTACTAGGATCGGCAGCATGGTCGCATGTCGACCATGAAGAGATACAAGGGCTGGGGCGATGCGCCTCAGCCCTCATTCGACTTGATGAGGTTTTTCGCGGTCCCGTTCTTTTTTCATCCGGTTGATCATCGTGATGTACGCCTGGATCCGCCCCTCGATCTCGGCGGCCTTCAGGCTTCCCCGGCCGCCCCAGTCCTGCCCCTCATAGATCGTCAGGTGGTAAAGCTCCCCCTCCAGGTCGTGGATGCTTAAGGAGGTGGTCCGGGCTCGCCATTCGAGGTGGTGGATCATCAGCTCGTAGGCGGTGTCGAAGACCTGCCGCTCTCCGGAGAAATCATTTTCCTCCATCCCTAGCTCCTTCCGAGCGAGAGCCGGTCGATCGGGTTGTCGAGCACGATCTTCTTCTTGTTCATGGTACTCCCTTCCTTACGAAAACAGGGGGCCATTCTGGCATATGGAGTTGACCGCTTGGCTCCCGGAATGACGAACGCTCCGGGATTCCGGAGCGTTTCTTCGGTGTTTTTCTGCGGTAGACTGGACTCGAACCAGCACAAGATTTCTCCCACTAGCACCTCAAGCTAGCGTGTCTACCAAATTCCACCACTACCGCACATGGATTCGTTGAACAGGGCAACCTTACAATGAAGATGAATTGAAGGTCAAGTCCTTTTTCCGAATCCTAGCTCAGCGGGTGCCTCGAATATAAGAATTCCGAGAGCAATCGAAAATGAATTATTCCATAGGGAGAAAGTTGTGGTTTAATGGATAGAAGAATACAAGAGGGAGAAGGCGGAGAGAAAGCCTGATTTTTTCCAAGGTCAAAAACTTTCTCTCCCCCAAAACCGTATGAGAACAATAGCACCACATAGGGCCAATTGCAATATCCTGACCTTCCGCCCGTGAGGAGGGACAACGGCAAGCTGCTGTGTCCTGCTTGCGG
>JAAZJI010000057.1 GCA_012800465.1 Spirochaetales bacterium | reverse complement strand
GGGTTACGAAGATCGGAATCCCCTTCGCTTCGGCCTCCTCCATGATCCTCTTCGTCTCCTCATCCAAGGTGTTCCCGAGAAAGGTGTCCAGCTCCTTTGTCGAGCGCAGCGCGAAGTACAGGTGGAAGCGGTCCTCCCTCCACCACCCGTCGACGATCCATCGTTTCTCCTTCTCGGAGTGGCCGGGCTTGAAGGTGTAGCGCTTTTCTTTGCTTCCCCGCTCATCGATCTTCCTGATCAGAAGGTCGACGATCCGTTCCTTATTTTTCTTCCGCCAGGCGATGACATCCGCGTCCAGCCCGCCGGGGTGGCGCTCCATCCACTCCTGGACCTGGCCCCGGGTGGGAATCGCCCTGGGCTCCTCCTTGTTCAGCAGGGCGAAGAGCCGGACCATCTCCTCGGCGAGGTCGGGATGGATCGTCGGGCTCCTCTTCTGCAGGAAGGACCGAAGGAGCGTGATCGGTCGGGACGTCACTTCGTTCCTTCCGTCCTTGAAGACGGCCTTGTCGAAGACGAGATGATCGTACAAACGGACGTGGGCAAGAACTATTTCACTGAGCCGGTAGAAGTTCTTCTCCCCGTGAAGGTATGCCCAGCCCTCGGGGTAGACTGTTTTCAAGGTCTCTTCCGTCCGCTCTTTCAAGGTGGCGAGAAATGACTCCTCACTGTATGTTGCATCCAGAAAGAATTCGGTCAGCGACCGGTTCACTTCCTCGAGTCTTGTCAAAAGATCTTGATACATATCCATTCTAAAAGGGTAGTATTCGATGATAATTCTGTCAACCCGATAACCTAATTTATTATATTATGTATAGTTATTCTATCCTTGTTTTATAAAAACCGCTCGATGGCCCTTTCGTTCCCCCTCTTGGAGTCGGGTTGACGAAGCAGGAAAAAGGTCGTATCAATATATGCGTATCGACTGATATATTCGAGGATATATGCTGGAGTTCCGTTCCCCCACCCTTGCCGACAAAGACCTGTTTCCGAAGCACAGCCGCTATCTGGCGTACAACTATTACTATTCCTATGTCCACCTCTGGAGCGAGCAGATCGGCATCACGATCGCAAAAAACGATACCGCCCTCTACATGCACCTTCGGGACGACGACTGTTTTCTGCTTCCCATCACCGACGACCTGCCCAAGGCGATGCGCGAGCTGGAAGAGCACAGCGCCCGAACCGGCCTGCGCTTTCAGCTGGAGTGCGTTCCGAAGGAGGAGGCCCTGGAGCTTCAGAAGCTCGGCTACTCGATCCGGCATGTCCGCAACCTTGATGACTACCTCTATGAATCATCGAAATTGACGAAGCTCTCCGGGCGGAAGCTCCAAGCGAAGCGGAACCACATCTCCCGGTTCGAACGGACCTACACCTATACGGTGCGCTCCCTTTCCAGACCAAAGATGCGGGAGGAGTGCTATGAGATGGCCTCCACCCGGTGGCTGGAGAACCACGGTGAGGTCGACCAAAGCATCATCGACGAACTGAGGGCGATCCGGCGGACCTTCGACAACTGGGACGAGCTCGGGTT
>JAAZJI010000056.1 GCA_012800465.1 Spirochaetales bacterium | reverse complement strand
TTATATTCAAATATTCGGTCGGTTCGACAAGAATTGATGCCCGAATGGGAGAGACGATGCCCGGTAAGGTGAATTTGTATATTTATGCAAGTGTCGGCTCTTCAAAAATCCATTTTGAAATTGGCTCAATTAACGCGAGAAATACCCTGACCTGTATGAAAAAAATCCTTGGCGGTGATGTGTCAATCATTTCGAAGAGTACTCCGATAAATGAAACGATGATTATAGGAGGACCTGACGGTAAAAACGGAGTGATGGCAATCGTAAGAGACGCACATGACCACTGGGCAGGGCTCACAAAGGAAGATCAGAAACAGATCTTTGATTGGTTTCTGCATAATCCAGGAAGAAGGCTTGTATGAAGATGGTTTTGTTCTCAATTATCTGGACCGCCGGAGTAGTATTCTTCTGTTCGCTGCACTCTGTATTTATGCTGATTTATCTTATATTTTCTTGGATTCTTGTCTCAATTTGGAATAATAAAATGGACTGCAAGCTATAGTATAGATACAAGGAATTTCACTACATTTATATATTGCTAGGATGACCCTCGGATTAGCCCTAGGGTCATTTTTATAATTTCGCGAACGAGGTTATAAATTTCGCGAAGTCGAATGTTTGAAAAGTTAAACGCTTTTTATTAAAACGTTGTTCTAGGCGTTTAATTCACTATACAACGTTGTTCAACAACTGATTCATTACTGAAGCGGAAGTGTTGATTTTTCTCTTTTTAACAGCTTTTTAGGGTTCTATGCGAAATATTTATCACGTTTCGCTGGAATATCTCTTTCAATATTATTGGAATTTACACATGCGGTATTCTCGCCATCATACATGGCGGGCACCGTGCCGATCCGTTGCTGGAGGATCCCGTCCCGGTAGACCAGGACTTCACCGGAACGCTCGGCGACGACGTAGAGCAGTCCGTCTTTTCCGAATGCCATGTGACCGGGGCCTGTTCCTTCAGGCAGGTCGATGACCGCCTTGCCGCCCCCATCATACGCATAGCGGACGATGCGGTCGAGGCCGAGGTCGGCGACGTAGAGCCGGGAGCAGTCGGGGGACCAGAGGCTGGATCGGATGCGCGATTCCTTCCGGCCGACCCCTTCGAAATGTTCGGTGAACTTCCGTTCCCCCCGGGTCGAAAGAAGGGTGAACTCCCCGCTGCCGCAGTTGGAGACCCCGATCAGCTCGCCATAGGGGCAGAGGCTCAGATGGCAGGGAAGATCGCCACCGCAGGGAACGGAGAAGAGCAGGTCGGCGTTCAGCTCGTCATCGATCCGATAGGCGGAAACGGAACCGTTCATCGTTTCGCTTACCGAATAGAGTATCCGTTCCCTCCGATCGAACAGCTGGAAGGTCGGCCGGTCGATTCCGGAAACACCACCCAGACCGATCAGGCTTCCGATCAGTTCATTGAAGAAAAAGAAGGAGATGCCAACCTCGTCCTTGGACACTCTGCTTCCGACCGCCAAAATCGCCATGTACCCATCATAGCACGGATATTCTCAGGCGCTACTGGACATCCCGCCGTTTTTTCCGTAGACTACCGTCACTTCTGGGCGCGTAACTCAGCGGGAGAGTGCTACCTTCACACGGTAGAAGTCGTTGGTTCAAATCCAATCGCGCCCATCGGGCGATCAATTCCGATAGATGGAATCGATCGCCTTTTCTTTACACAGGATACTCTCGTATCGGGCAGAGCGATGCAAGAATCCTGTTCATGGTCTTCAGGAATCCACCCCGATGATCACCCTCCCGCCATAGATGCTTGAAGTCGCTTCGAACTCATGGACGGTCAGATCGGCGGGATAGCGTTCAAGCAATGCGGACGTAGGCGGGATGTCCGGTAGCTCGCGATATCCGAGCGAACCGGCCTTGGCCAGGCGGATCAGTTCGTCCGAAGGGTCGTCCAGCCATTTGTCGGCCAACGTCTCGTCTGTAAGAAGTTCCAGGAAGAGAAATGAACTGAACGCATCGGTAGCATGATGGTAGTACGCCGAATCGCCGGGCGCGTCGACGAAACAGAATACAACATGCCCGCAGATCGACAGTTCGGGAAAGAGCGGCTGTCCGCAGACCGGGCACTCGAACTTCGTCCGGTCATCGATCGGCCTTATGATCCATTCCATGGAGCCTCCCAAGGTCATTGTGCTCCACCCGGGCAGTTCCATCAAGGGATTTATCAAACCAAAGGACGCCGCTTGTATCGGGTGGTCGGAACATTTGTTCATGGTATCGTTGACGATGCATCTGTGGTACAATCGAACAAACCAGTTTTCAAAGAGAGCGCCGTACCTTGGAACAGCTTCGATCATCCACCCTTGTTCAAACATACCGGTTCGATTGCGACAGGTTCCTGTCCTTCCATGTGACGGAGGAGGGAGCGGAGCGATCCGAATTGAATCTCTCCGTCCTGCAACGGATCTTCGGCCGCACGCTGATCGGGGTCGCCGAGCGCAGGTGGAACCAATCCTGTTACCGGGCCTTGATCGACGCTTCGAGTCCGGATGAGATCGATTATCTGCGGGAATACGAGGTGGACGAGCTGGTAGGGATCGCTCAATGCGTAAATTTGGCGAATCTGCTCAATCGCCTTCGCCGAAAAGAGCCCCCGCGGTTCATCATCAAACCAGCAGTCATTGCCCCCGTCGATCTGGTCGAAGGACTGGCCGATACGTATGAAGCGTATCAGCTGGAACCGGAGTCGATCGTCTTCGACGTGCTGTGGATCCGACCGCTGGAAAAAGGCACCTATTCGGTGAGCATCATCGATATCCGGTTGGCGGAAAATCCTTCATTGGCTCACCGGATGGAGCTTTCCCTTCAGGCTCTCGCCTTGCGGCGGGTCCTGGAGGCAAACGATCTTGCAGGTCGATATTCGGTATCGGAACATGGATACATCTGGCCGGGAAGCCATGAGCCCGACCGGTTCGCATCGCTCATAAAGAACTATCAATCAGCGGCGGATCCGATAGGTGAGGCGTTGACCGAGACCCTCGTGCCGGTTCGGACGGAAACCTATTCGCGCCACGTGCTCGATCTGCTCACCTGCAGGCTTCCTTCGGTCCTGAAGGCCGGGTTCGAGAACTCCCGATGGCATCTGGGCACAAGGTGCCTCGGATGCGATTTCTTTCCCATCTGCCTGGGCGAAGCCCGGAAAACGGATGACCTTTCGCGAATACCCTTCTTGAGCAGGAGCCAGGCGGATGTGCTTCGAAACAACGGGATCAAACGGGTTTCCCGGTTGTCTGAACTGGAAAAGAGGGACGATTCGGCTCTTTCGGAGATCTTCCGATCGGACTACCGGCTTCAGATCGATGAAAAACGGATCCGAGCCCGCATCAAGGCGTTCGCTTCCGATGCTCCGGTTCCGGTAGCCCAAGGGCGCACCGTCTCGATGCCCGCCCGGGATGACCTGCGGATCTGTCTCACGACCGGATGCGACCCGTCGACGGGCATATCCATCGGCTTCGGATGTTCGATGGACTCCTGGGAACCGTCGGTCTATCTCGTCGAATCCTCCGAAGGAATGAGCCTTGCGTCCGAACGTAGCGCCTATCTCCTGTTTGCTACGACGCTTGCCCGCTGGGTGAAGCAAACGAATGGTGTGGGGGAGATCCGGTTCTATGTCTGGGATGACAAGACCCTGGCCCATCTCAGACGGGTCGTGCGGAGGTATTACGACGACTCCGCCCTGGATAAGAAAGCCAATCCGTTGAATCTCCTGTTTCCTCCCGAGGGGATATTGGATGAGCCCCACGTGCTTGAGTATCAACCCGTCACCGTCGTCGCCAAGGAGCTGGAATCGCTGGTCGGGCTGCCCCTTGACGTCTCATACTCCCTCTATGAGAGCGCAAACTGCTATGCACGAGTGAACCATGACCTGACATTCGGTATGGGAATGGGGTTTGCAAAGCCATATTCCGAAGAAATCCCCTTTGAGTGGGCGATCGAGCTGTGGGATCCGAAGCGCTATGCCATGGTCGCTTCCCGGATGGGTTTCGTTCAAGAACGGAGAACGAAGGAGGAGTTGCTTGACAGGATCGAGGGGGCGTTCACAGAACAGCTGAATGCGCTACGGTATCTCGTCTATGCAATGCAGAAGGCACATCAGGAGCAGCTGAGAGCCGGAAGGGAGATCGAGCGAAGGGATGTGAAGCACATGGAGACCACATCTCCACTGGGCGAACTTCTGAAGTTCGAACGGTTGAACATCGCCGCCCAAGCGGCGGAAAACAGGAGGATCCGGTCGATGGGGGTCGATGAGCGCGAGACGCGCTTCCATTCGATCCGCGGATTGCGGATACAAACGCCCGCCGATGCCGCGTCAGTGCTCAAAGACTATCGGGAAGACCATCCCGAGATCGATACCGGCGAATTCCATGTATTCGACTGTTCCCCTGACAGCACGGAATCGAGGATCAAGGAGGGCGAGTTCACCCTTGTGCTGACGAACGAAGAGGGCCGCTTGGACCTGGACGCTCCATGGTATCGGCATTTTGGCCTTGACTTCGAGGCGGGGGCCGCGTTGCTCAGCGGGTATGATAAGAGCCTCAAAGGGTATGAAAACGCGAATCTCGGCAAGTTTCTCCAGGTGGAACTGATCCGATTGGGCAACAAGGATGGAATTCCCCATGTGATCGTCAGGTTCCCAAAAGCGGAGATCCTCGACCTCGTCCTGCGGGAAGGGATCATCACATTCTACAAGCCGCTCGTGATCGATCCGATCTTCATCGATTTCACCGGCGACAGGATGGAAGACATCCTCCGGACGATCGAGTCGGATCCCTCGAGTACGGCCTACAGGTTCCTGCTCGAACCGAAGATGCTGGAATCACCTGTGAAACCGGCCGAACCGGAATCGGTGTATAAGCACGTTGATTCCTATCTGACACATTCGTTCAACGAGAATCAGAAGGAATTCTTCCTTCGGACGTTCGAGCAACGCATCTCGATGCTGTGGGGGCCGCCGGGGACCGGAAAGACGACGGTTCTCGCCGGCACGATCTTCGGTTGGGTCGAATCCTTCAGGAAGGCTGAGAAGCCTCTTCACGTCTGCATAGGCGCGGTGACCTACACCGCGATAGAGACGCTCCTTGATGCTCTTGTGGAGTTGCGGCGTGCCCGAATGGAAATACATCCCGATGAACCAATCGACATCCTTCGTTTACGAAGCCCTGCAGCAAAAGAGTCCGTCAATCCGCTTATCACGGACATCACTGATGTTTCACAGGTCGCCGGTCGATTGGAAGATCCGGCAAACAGGGTGGTGATCGTCGGAAGCACCTGGCAGCAGATCGGTAAACTGGCGGTCGGCGACGGGGGAGCCTTCGATCTTCTGGTTCTGGACGAGGCCTCGCAGATACCCGTGGCGGCGGCGGCCGCGTACTTCCTCCACCTGAAGGAAGACGGCCATCTCGCGTTGGCCGGGGACGACCATCAGCTCGGGCCGATCCGGGGGTATCGAGTCGAAGACACGAAACGGGGCCTCTTCGATTGCATCTACACGTACATGAAGGATACCCACGGGATCGATCCTTTCCTGTTGGAGATGAACTATCGGACGAACAGGGAGATCTCGGCGTGGCCGAGTAGTCGGTTCTACGAAGAAAAGTTCGATGCCCATGATCCGAAGAGGAGGCTGAAGTTCAAGCAGCCCATCAGGGAGAAACCCGCAGATTGGCCGAAGAATCTGCCTTGGAGCGACGAATACCTGAAGCTGCTGGATCCGGACGACCCGGTGGTCGTCATCACCTACGACCATCCGGGGTATACGCTGTCAAACGCCTTTGAAGCCGAGGTCGTCGCCGCGTTGACCGTTTTGTACAAGCGGCAGCTTGAAGTGCAGGATGATCCGGTGGACCTCAAGCGGTTCTGGGAGGATCAATTGGGGATCGTCACCCCGCACCGGGCCCAGATGGCGGCGATCAGGAACACCCTGTTCGACGAGGCCCTGTTTCCCCGAAAGCCCGAACCGGTCGTCGATACCGTCGAGCGCTTCCAAGGGCGGGAACGGGATTGCATCATCAGCAGCTACGTCGTCTCCGACAAGGATTTCGTGCGAAGCGAAGAGGAGTTCATCCTGGATCATCGGCGGTTCAACGTGACGCTGACCCGGGCCCGGAAAAAGTTCATCATGCTCGTCAGCTCGGCGATCGTGCGCCACCTGAGCGAAAAGAGCGCGCTCTCCGAGGAGGCCGCCCATCTTCAGCTCTTCGTCGAGGAATACTGCGACACGGAGATTCGCTCCGTCCTGCTGCCGTTCCGTGAAGGGGATCGACCGGCATCGATCCGATGCTCGGTCCGGGTCAAACGGTTCCGGTGAACGAGCTTTTGAAAATGGCGCGGTGTCCGATGGATCTCTTTCTTGCGAGGCCGATAGATGAATATCGATAAACCGCTTGACAACGAACGGGGAGGGTCTATACACTGAAGCCAAGTTAGCAATGGCTAATTTGCTAGAGGATCGACCGATGAACATCTCCAACTGCGAGCTCCATACCGAATATATGATCACCGACGTCGTAGCCAGGGAAGACGACATGAAGGATTTCCTGTTCACCTTGGGCTGTTATCCCGGCGAGCGGGTTGTTCTCATCTCCCGATTGCCCTCGATGTATGTGGTCGACATCAAGAATTCGCGCTACAGCATCGACGACGATCTCGCCCGGGCGATCCGTCTGGTGGAGCCCGATCGGAAAGGCGTCATGGAGAGGGTGGTATAGCCCATCAACGATCGTGGAAGAAAGGCATATTTTTTTATTCTTAGAGTTAGTTTCAGCTAACTCAATATCGAGAGAAGGAGAAGCATCATGAAGATCGCTTTGGCGGGAAATCCGAACAGCGGAAAGACCACCCTGTTCAACGCCATCACCGGCAAGATCGAATATGTCGGGAACTGGCCGGGGGTGACGGTGGAGAAGAAGGAAGGATCGGTCAAATCTTCCTTGAATCCCGGAAAAAGGAAGATGACGATCGTCGACCTGCCCGGCGCGTATTCGATGTCGCCGTACACCAGCGAGGAGTCGATCACCCGGGATTTCGTCCAGAAGGAAGCTCCCGACGCCATCATCAACATCGTCGATGCGACGAACCTCGGACGGAGTCTCTTCTTCACCTCCCAGCTGATGGAGCTGGG
>JAAZJI010000055.1 GCA_012800465.1 Spirochaetales bacterium | reverse complement strand
CGGAAATCAACGGAGTTACCGGAGTCGAGCTCGTGGGAACATGGGACGTAACCTCGGAGAACGTCGAACAGGTCGGCGAGATGCTGGACAGGCATGGTCTCAAATGCGTCTCGATCATCCCCGACCACTTCGCCCAGAAGCGCTGGGGGCGCGGAACGCTTTCCGCCAAGGATGAGGATATCCGGAAGCAGGCGCTCGACTACACCTTCGAGTGCGTCGAGATGGCCCGGACGCTCGGGTGCAAGATCATCAACATATGGCCGGGACAGGATGGGTACGACTATCCGCTACAATCGAATCTCGTCCAGGAGCGGAGGTGGCTGCTTGAGAACATCACCAAGGTGGCGAAAGCCGCCCCGGACATCCGGTTCTCCCTCGAGTACAAGCCGAAGGAGCCGAGGAATTTCAGCTTCATGGCCCGGGCGTCCGACACCCTTCTGCTCGCCAAGGAAACCGGCCTGGACAACGTCGGGGTGACGATCGACACGGGACACGCGTTCGTGGCGGGAGAGAACGTCTCCGAAGCGGTCGTGATCCTTCAGGAGTATGGAAGGAAGCTCTTCCACATGCACTTCAACGACAACTATGGATCATGGGACGACGACATGATCGTCGGTTCGGTCCACTTCCCCTGGTACGTCGAGCTGTTCTTCTGGCTGAAGGAGACCGGCTACGAGGGCTGGTTGTCGATGGACCAGTATCCCTACCGGGAGGACGGACAGGGCGCCCTTCGGGAAAGCGTGGAGTTCCTGCAGATGATCGAAAACCGCCTCACACCTTCGGTCATGGAGGAGATCCGCGAGCTCGTCACGAAGGGAGACGCGGTCGCTTCCCAGCGCTGGCTCCGCCACACGTTCTTCAAATAGGAGACCCGATGTCTCCCCGCGGACAGCGGGGAGGCATCCTCATTGTTTTTCATCACGATACCATGCGCGATGCCAGCGTACACGAACCGGGGTGGCCGCTTTCGAAACTTCAATTGTTTTTGTTTTTTGAAAGCGTACTCCATCGGTTCTTTCCATGATCACATATCAATCCTTCAAACATGCAAGTGGAACCACCAGTACTCCGTCTTCCCGACGATAGGCATACGTGCCTGCAGTCAATATCAACAAAAAGGAAGGCTCCATCATCTTCTCGGTATTGATCCGTTCCTTAAGCTTACGCAAATGGATAGCCGCCTCTTCTATTTCTTTTGTACCGAGTTTCACCTCGACGGCCCCCCATCTGCCATCATTAAGAACCACCACGGCATCAGCTTCCAGGCCATTCGCATCCCGATAGTGAAATACCTGTCCATCGTTTCCATCCGCATATATTCGAAGATCCCGAATACACAAAGACTCGAAGAGGAACCCAAAGAACAGGAAGTCCTTCAGCAACCTGCCGGGAGTCAGACGCATCACGGCGGTCGCGATCGAGGGATCGACAAAGTGACGTTTCGGTGATGTTCTGATGGTTGTTTTAGAACGCAATGAAGGGCTCCATGCCGGCAGATCCTCTACGACGAACATCCGTTCAAGCGCATTGAGATATCCATAGATCGTTGGAGCGGAGAGGGCATTGTCGGCATCTCCTCGAACCATATCATCCCGGATCGTCTTGACGGTCGCCACGGTGGCGGTGTTTCTGGCGAGGGAGAGCATCAGATCCCGAACTTTCACCGGATCTTTTCTGATATTGTCAACGCTTGAAATATCAGTCTGTATGATTGTTTCAACATACTGGATCGCTCGCCGTAAAGCGTTTTTTTTCGATCCTGTCACCGCATCAGGCCATCCACCT
>JAAZJI010000001.1 GCA_012800465.1 Spirochaetales bacterium | reverse complement strand
GAGAACCTCGAGGGTCTCCCGGTACTCATCCTCGCTCTCGGAGGGAAAGCCCACCATCACGTCGGTGGCGAAGGTGACCGAGGGGATCGCCGATCGGATCGTGGTTATTAAAGAAATAAACTGCTCCTTGGTGTACTTGCGGTTCATCGCTTTCAGGATCCTTGTCGAACCGCTTTGCAGGGGGATGTGGAGGTGCTTGGCCACCTTCTCTTCTCGTTTGATCACCTCGATCAATTCCTTCGTGAAATCCTTCGGATGGGGGCTGTCGAAGCGGATCCAGCGGATATGCTTCGTCTCCTCGGCGCAAAGGCGGCGCAGCAGGTCGGGGAAGGTGACGACCTTTCCATCCTCTTCGGAGCGATAGCTGTTCACGTTCTGCCCGAGCAGGGTCACCTCCTTCACTTCGTTCGAATCGAGGTGGTGGAGTTCCTTGATGATATCGGCGACGGGCCGTGAAATCTCCCGCCCCCGGACATGGGGGACGATGCAGAAGGAGCAGAAGTTGTTGCAGCCGTTCATGATCGGGATATAGGAGGAGAACTCCCCTTCCCGGTAGTGGGATTCGCTGAACGTGTAGGTCTCCTCTCCGGCGAAGGAGCCCTCCGGGGAGGTCAGGATATCCACGATCCGCCGCTTGTCGTTGGTTCCGATGACGAAATCAACGTATGGAGCTTCGGCCTTCAAGTCATCCTTCAGGCGCTCGGCCATGCATCCGGTCACGATCAAGGTCAGCGGTCGTTTCTTCTTCAGCGCTCCGAAATACCCGAGCCTTCCCCACACCCGGTTGTCGGCGGACTTGCGGACCGTGCAGGTGTTGAGAATCGCGACGGCGGCTTCTTCGGCGCTCGGTGCCGGAATGAGGCCGGCGCCTTTCAACCGGAGTTCCAGCGCGTTGGACTCGGCGAAGTTCATCTGGCAGCCGTAGGTCTCAAGCCAGTATTTCCGCTTCATCGCGTCTCATCCTTGCAGCTTGCAGGGTGTTGTTCATCAGCATCGCCACCGTCATGACTCCGACCCCGCCGGGAACCGGAGTGATCGCGGATGTTTTGGGAGCGACGTCGTCATAGTCGACATCGCCCACCAGCCTATAACCCCGGATCCGGTCGGGATCCTCGATCCGATTGATCCCGACGTCAATGACCACCGCCCCTTCCTTGACGTAGCCGGAAGTGATGAAGCGGGGCTTGCCGATCGCGACGACCAAAATATCGGCAAGGCTCGTGATGTCACGAAGGTTTTGCGTTTTCGAGTGGCAGATCGTCACGGTGGCGTCCCGGCCCTTTTGGAACAGCAAGGCCGCAATCGGCTTTCCGACGATGTCCGAACGACCGACGACCACGACGTGTTTCCCTGCCGTTTCGATCCCATAGTGCTCGAGCATCTTCAGAATCCCCAAGGGGGTGCAGGGAACCGGCGACGGGTTTCCCAGCAGGAGGTTTCCGACGTTGACCGGATGGAACCCGTCGACATCTTTTTGAGGAGAGATGGAATCCAAAATCGTTGTGGTATCGAGGTGACCCGGGAGCGGCAGCTGGACCAGGATGCCGTCGACCAGAGGATCGTCATTCAACTTGGAAAGCAGGGAAAGCAGTCGTTCCTCACTGACGGATTCATCGAAACGGTAGGTGGCATGGTCAAAGCCGAGACGGTCGCACGCCTTCTCCTTCATGGAAACATAGGAGAAGCTTGCCGGATCCGATCCGACGAGAATGACCGCAAGATGCGGAACATGGTCCGTGCTTTCGATGAACCGGGCGCTCTCCTCTTCCAATTGAAGATAGACCTCTTCGGCGACAGGCTTTCCCCACAGTGTTTCCATCACGAATTCCTCACTCCTGTACCCTACCCTAAAGCCGCATGGTTTTGCAAACCCTCGAGAATGCACCTCTATGCGTTTTGGGGCGCATTCGCTATACTTGACGTAACGTCCGACCCCGCCGGGGTGTTCAAGAATCGAGGTACCTATGAAACGACGATTATGCATATTGCTCCTTCCGATCGCTCTTTTGAGTGTCGGGTTGAGCGCCGATCCGTTCTATGACAAGGGAAACCAGGTCTTTTCCTTCACCATCGGCACGACCGTTCCGACATTCGTCCATTTCTTCAGCGGCAATGAGACCCGAGTGGGCCTCGGGGTCGACAACACCGGAATGAAGGTCGGAGGGTATGGGGCGATCAGCTACCAGGCATTCACCTCGCCGTACAGCGCGATCGGGGGCGAGATCGGATACGACTTCAACTACGTGGTGGACGGCAACCTCTACACCGCCGTTCCGTTCTTCTTCAAGTACAGCTATCTTCCCGTCCAGGGGACGATCGACCTTCCCATCAGTTTCGGGCTCGGCTTCGCGTACAACTCCGGCGGAGCGAACACCTCGATCATGACGCTGTACTCGAACATCGAGCTGGGACTGACCTACTACGCCGGCGAGCACTGGGGGTTCGGCCTCCGGACCGGCTTGTGGCTCATTCCCGAGCTCAACTACCGAAAGGAGCTCTTTTCCGACAACGCCCTGGCCGGCTTCGTCCCGATCACCCTCTCGGTAAGCTACAGGCAGTAGGAGGAAACCATGAAAAAGACCCTTATCATCATCGCAGCGATCGCCCTCCTCTTTTCTTCCTGCAACGCCGATGCGACCGGCGGGCTGTTTAAAACCATAACCGAAGCCCGGGAAGCGCTGACGATCAAGCACATGCAGGTCGTCGGAAGGAAAGGTGCGAACGACACCCTCTGGTTCCTCACCAGAGAGGGACTCTTCGTGAAAAAGAACAATGCCACGGGGGCCGAATCGGTCGTCAAGAGCGTCGAGGGGAACCGGGTCCAAAGTTCCGCCTACCTGAACGATGCGGCCAAGCTCCTCTATAAAACGGATAAAGACGATGGATCGCTGTTCGAATACGATCCGGCAACGAACGTTACGACTCCAAAAGCGGTTCCCCCCGCTCCGATCACCGACTTCCGGCTGATGCCCAATGGAAAGGTCGTGCTGAAGGGGGCGAAGGATTCAGGGGAGTTTTGGGTTGCTGATTACAATGATCTCAATAACGGGAAAAAGATCGACGCCGGAGCGGGCTTCGATCTCTATGGGCTTTTCACTCCTTCCGACTACGAGAAGTCGGATACGAGCAAGGAGTTCATCCTTTCATTCGTGAAATCCGGTTCGCCCAATGAATACAGGAACTACTACCATGACGGGACGAATGTGAAAGCAATGAACAATGATCTTGGTCCCATCGCCAACTTCGCCGTCATTGGAACGGATCTGTATATCCTGACCGATGAAGGGGCTTTGCATCATGTGAAGACGAACACCTTGAATGTTGCCGTCAAGCTGAAAGACAATACCGTCGGGTATGAACGCAACGCGTTCTTCTACCCCGTCGATGACGGGACGAACGTCCACTTCATCACCAACCCCTCCTCGTCCGATTCGATGAGCGTCTTCAGCGTTGTCAAGGCGGATCCGAACGCGGATACCACCACGGTTGGAACGATCAAGAACGGGTATGCGGCCGTCTTGAAAGACACGTTCATCGTGAGCTCTTTGAAGCTGGATGAGGAGACCTTTCTGGTCGCCACCCAGAAGCATGGGATGTATTCGGTGAAGGTCGACAAGAACAACGTAAGCAAGAATGACGACACCAACGTCCAGGAGATCAGCAAGGCGGAAGAATATACGTTCTGATGATCAGTCGTTACGCACTTCGTGGAGGATTCTTCTCACCTCGGGGTCGCTGAACTGCTCATCGATCTCCGGGGCGGAGAGGCCGAGGAACTCGTGGCAGTTGTAGTGGATCCAGACTTCCTCCTCCTCGCTGTGGAGAACGTGCTTGCGGACGTAGTAGTCCGGCTGGATGGGAAGCGGTTCCCCTTTCTTGTAGAGGGGAACCTTGTAGTCGTAGACCACGATCTTCAGGTCGGTGCGAGGGATTCCCTTCTGCATGATGATCTCCCCGAGGGCGTTGACGGTCTTTCCGGTATCGAAGATGTCGTCGACGAGGAGGATCTTGTCCCCGCTACGAAGATATTCGGGCGAATAGGTCCATCCGTCCACCATGACCCGGGTCTGATTCCTCAGGTACCCATAGGAGCGGGCCACGACGGCGGCATAGAAGACCGGGCGCTCTTTGCGGTTGAGCTTGACCATCTTGTAGTATTCGCTGAAGACGTTCGCCATGTACGCTCCTCCCCGGAGCGAGGCGTAGATGATGTCGGGAATGAACCCGTCGATCTTGTACATACGGTGCGCTAGCTTCAGCGCATTGTCCCGGATCATATCGCAGCTGATGAATTCCTTGTTCATGTGAACCTACCCCCTGGTCAGTATGACTAAGCCGTCCCTTGTAATCGCTACGGTATCCTCAAAATGGGCGGAAGGAAATCCGTCTTGCGTAACTACCGTCCAGTTGTCCTCCAGGATCGAGACTTTATGGGTGCCGAGATTGACCATCGGCTCGATCGCCAGGACCATTCCCTCCCTGATCCGGGGATTCGGCAGGAAGGGGGCGCTGTAGTTGGGAATCTCCGGGGCCTCGTGGACCGCCAAGCCGACTCCGTGGCCGGTGAAGTCACGGACCACCCCGTAGCCGAAGCCACAGCAGTGATGGGAAACCGCCTTGCCGATGTCCTGGATTCGAGCCCCCTTTTTTCCGGCCGCCTCGATTGCAAGGTCGAGCGATTTTCTTGTCACCTCGCAGAGCTTCCGATACTCTTCCTTCGTCTCTCCGACGATGAAGGTCCGGGCCATGTCGCTGAAATGTCCGTCGAGGTTGATTCCCAGGTCGACGGAGACCAGATCCCCATCTGTGAGGATCTTCTTCTCGGAGGGGATGCCGTGGATCACCTCCTCGTTCACCGAGACGCAGGCGCTTGCGGGAAACCCGCCGTAGTTCAGAAAGGAAGGGATTCCCTTGTGTCGGATGATGAAATCATGGCAGTACCGGTCGATATCCTTCGTGCTCATTCCTTCTTCGATGAACGTTTCAAGCTCCTCCATGAGCCGGGCGGTCAGGGCGCACGCCTCGCCGATCCGTTTGATCTGCTCTTCACTCTTCAGTTGGATCATACTCCACTCCTTCCCGCTTTTGGAACACCTGCTTGTTCATCGCGTCCAGGATCCCGTTGATGAACTTGTAGTTCACCTCGCTGGAGAACTCTTGGCTGAGCTTCACCGCCTCATCGATGATCACATGGGGGTGAACGTTTGCATACAGAAAAGAGAATACGCTGATCCTGAGGATGTTACGGTCGACATAGTCGATCCGTTCAAGGGGGCGGTTCAGGCTGAAGCGGCTGATCAGCCGATCGACCTCTTCAAGATGCTCGAGCGTTCCGCGGATCAGATACATCGCATAGATCCGGACCTCCTCCTCGAAGCGTTCAT
This sequence comes from Spirochaetales bacterium, assembly GCA_012800465.1. Classification (GTDB taxonomy): domain Bacteria; phylum Spirochaetota; class Spirochaetia; order Sphaerochaetales; family Sphaerochaetaceae; genus Sphaerochaeta. The sequence goes on along the minus strand of JAAZJI010000001.1, from coordinate 79 downwards.
ACTCATCCTCCGTCACCGCGCTGAAGGTGGTCGGAATCTTGGATGTATCGAGGTCATCATTGAAATCCATCGCATAGAG
>JAAZJI010000054.1 GCA_012800465.1 Spirochaetales bacterium | reverse complement strand
TGAACACCGGCAACATCGATTGCATCTGGAACGGGTTCACCATCACCCCGGAGCGGAAAGAGGCGATGAACTTCACTCCTCCCTACGTTTCGAACGCCCAGGTCGTCGTCGTGAAGGAGGACAGCCCGTATACCACGCTCGCCTCTCTGGCCGGAAAGAGCGTCGGGTTCCAGGCCGGATCATCCGCTAGCGACGCGATCGACAACGCCCCTGAGTTCAAGGCCTCCGTCAGGAACTTCGTCGAGTTCAAGGAGAACCTCACCGGTCTGATGGACCTTGAGATCGGCGGGATCGATGCGCTCGTCGTCGACCTGCTCGTCGCCAACGACAACATCCGCCGCAGCGGCAAGCCCTTCCGGATCCTGGAGGAGAGCCTTGCCCCCGAATCGTATGGGATCGGGTTCCGAAAGAACGACAAGGCCCTCGCCGACAAGGTGTGGGAGCAGCTTCTTTCGATGAAGGCCGACGGCACGCTCGCCAGGATCGCCACCGAGTGGTTCGGAGCCGACATCACCGTCGTGTGAACAACGCCGACTGAACAGGATGCGGGGGAAGTTCCCCCGTATCCTTGTGAAAGGATCGCTTGATGAGCAATCTCCTGGTTCTGATGCTTCAAGGCACCTATACCAGCCTGAAGATCTTCTTCCTCACCCTGGTCTTCTCCCTCCCCCTGGGCCTGTTGGTCGCCAAGGGGCGGATGAGTAAAAACCGCCTCGTCAGCACGACCGTGAACGTCTACATCATGATCATGCGGGGGACCCCCCTGATCCTCCAGCTGATCTTCGTCTACTTCGCCCCCTACTATCTCTTCGGGGCCTCCTACGACCGCTTCACCGCGGTCATCGTCGGCTTCGTGGTCAACTACGCCGCGTACTTCGCCGAGATCTACCGCGGGGGAATCCAATCGATCGAGGTCGGCCAGTATGAAGCTGCCCACGTATTGGGCTTTTCCAAGCTCCACACCTTCACCCACATCGTCTTTCCCCAGGTCGTCAAACGCATCATCCCCTCCCTCGGCAACGAGGTGATCACCCTCATCAAGGACACCGCCCTCGCCCAGACGATCGGAGTCGCCGAGCTCTTCCGGGTCGCCCAGAACGCGGCGGCCAGGCAGTTCTCGACGATGCCGATCTTCATCGCCGGAGTCTTCTACTTCGTGATGAATGCGATCGTCTCCCGTTCCTTCGACCTGATCGAGAAGAGACTCGATTACTATCACTAGGGGGGCGGACGATGGAGATGATCAGGGTTCGGGATGTGAAGAAGGAGTTCGGCGAGCTCGGGGTGCTGAAGGGAATCAGCTTCTCCCTGCATGAAGGCGAGGTGCTCTCGATCATCGGACCGTCGGGGAGCGGCAAATCGACGCTCCTGCGATGTCTGACCCAACTGGAACGGATCGACGGCGGCTCGATCGAGGTGTGCGACGAAGTGATGGCCGCCACCGATGATGAAGGGAACGTCCGCTACGGCGATGCCAAGACCCTTCAGACGATCCGGCTGAAGCTGGGGCTGGTCTTCCAGAACTTCAACCTCTTTCCACACATGAGCGTCCTCAGGAACATCGTCGAGGCGCAGACCCATGTGCTGAAGCGGAGCAAGGCGGAAGCGACCGAAGTGGCCCGGAACCTCCTTGGCAAGATGGGACTCGGGGAGAAGGAGAAGGTCTACCCCTGCCACCTTTCCGGTGGGCAGCAGCAACGGGTTTCCATAGCCCGTGCCCTTGCATTGAATCCCGCCGTGCTGTGCTTCGACGAGCCCACCAGCGCCCTCGACCCCGAGCTCACCCAGGAGATTCTCAAGGTCATCAAGGAGCTCGCTCGGGAAAAGATGACGATGATCGTCGTGACCCATGAGATGAACTTCGCCCGGGACATCTCCGATCGGGTGATCTTCATGGACGACGGGCTCATCGTCGAAGAAGGCTCGCCGCAAGAGCTCTTTGCCAATCCGAAGAATCAACGAACGAAGAAGTTCCTTCTGCGCTACGAACAGTGATCGCTAGATGAGCCGGCTCACCGCCCGGATCTGCAGCTGCTCGACGAGGGCCAGAAGGTTCCGGTAGTTGCCCTTGCTGTTGGTCAGCAGGAGAGCGGATCGGAACGCGTCAACCTCCTCGCTTCCCGGAAGGGTCGGCAGAAAGCCTCCTTTGAGCATCTCCTCGCTGAACGCGAGGGAAGCGATGAACCAGTCATACCGGCCAAAGGGGCGGATCCGCATCAGCTCGCCGAAGAGAAAAAGCGAGCGGACCGTCGGATGGAGGGATCGCCATTCCTGCTCGTATTGGAGGAAGAGGAGCTCCATCCGGCTGCCGACCGGGTGTCTTCTCCCCTCTCGGATGACGGTCCTTTCTCCGTAGGAGGGAGGATCGTCGTCAAGACCTTGAAAAAGCCGGGCATAATAGTACTGAATGCGCTGTTCGCTCATCTTCGGGTTTGCATTTCCCTTAATCGGTCCCAGACCGATCGAAGGAAGCATCCGCTTAAGAAGCGAGCGCATGTTCAAGGCGATCAGCTGCGTTTCGAAGCTCAGGTTCGGAAGAAAGCTCTGACTGTAGAGAATTGCGAGATCCGTCCCTTCCACCGTGATGCCTTCCAGGCGAAACAGCCCGAGCACCAGCTTGGGAAGCAGGGCATGATAGGTCGCCCTCAGCACCTCCGGATCGCTCGTCCGGATGATTTCCCGTTGCTCCTCGAAGCGGGAGAACTCCATGCCCCCCAGCGTGCGATCGAGGTTCTTCATATGCCGAAGGGTTCGCCCGTCACT
>JAAZJI010000053.1 GCA_012800465.1 Spirochaetales bacterium | reverse complement strand
TGATACCACTGACTATAGTTTGAATCCGATTGGTTACTGAGCTCTGCTCAGGGCCCCAAACAAGGAGAGGTGCCCGAGCGGCCGAAGGGGGCGGACTCGAAATCCGTTGTACTGGTCTCCAGTACCGAGGGTTCAAATCCCTCTCTCTCCGAAAGGCCACAGTTGCCAAGAAGCCGGTTTATTTAAGGAGAGGTGCGAGAGTGGCCGAATCGGGCTCCCTGCTAAGGAGTTGACCTGGCAACGGGTCCGGGGGTTCGAATCCCCCCCTCTCCGATTTTGTTTTTTTATAGCGAGACCATAGCTCAGCTGGATAGAGCATCAGTTTGCGGAACTGAGGGCCGGAGGTTCGAATCCTCTTGGTCTCATAGCATAAAATATTTGGAGAGATGTCCGAGCGGTCGAAGGAGGCAGTCTTGAAAACTGTTGGGGCGCAAGTCTCCGGGGGTTCGAATCCCTCTCTCTCCGAACGTTTTATTGGTCGCCGGGAGAGATGTCCGAGTGGTCGAAGGTGCACGCTTGGAAAGCGTGTGTGCGCAAGCACCAGGAGTTCGAATCTCCTTCTCTCCGTTTTTTCCAGCCAACAGATTCTGTGCTACAGGCATCCGCCTAACCCCGTCAGGCCCGGAAGGGAGCAGCGGTACGTGGACAGCTTGTGAGACGCAGGCGATTTGTTGGCTGGTTCTATTAAAACCCCTTCATCTATGCTACAGTGTCAACGGACTTTGGGGGGTAGATGTCACAACAGTATGAAGTAACCGCGACGAAGAAACGGCCTCAGGAGTTTTCCACGCTCGTCGGTCAGCCGTTCGTCGTCTCGACGATCGAAGGCGCGATCGCCCAGGGGCGGATCGCCCATGCGTATCTCTTCAGCGGTCCCCGCGGAGTGGGAAAGACCTCCGCGGCCCGGATTCTCGCCCGCTCCCTGAACTGCGATGAGGGGCCCACCACCACACCGTGCGGGGTGTGCAGCCACTGCACCGAGATCAAGGCCGGCAACAGCGTCGATGTGATCGAAATCGACGGGGCGAGCAATACCGGGGTCAACGACATCCGCCAGATCAAGGATGAAGTCCTCTTCCCCCCTCAGACGGGTCGCTACAAGATCTACATCATCGACGAGGTCCACATGCTGTCGATCAGCGCGTTCAACGCGTTGCTCAAGACGTTGGAGGAGCCGCCCTCCTATGTGATCTTCATTCTCGCCACCACCGAGCTGCAGAAAGTGCCGGCGACGATCCGCTCCCGCTGTCAGCAGTTCCACTTCCAGCTCATCGGTCTGGACCTCATCAAGGAAAGCCTCGCCCAAGCCGCCGAAGATCTGGGCATCCGGGCCGATGACGACGCCCTCTTCTGGATCGCCCGGGAGGCCACCGGCTCGATGCGGGACGCCTACACCCTCTTCGACCAGGTCGTCGCCTTCAGCGGAGAGCACATCACGATGGAGACGATCCAATCGAAGCTCGGCCTCGTCGGATTCGATAAGATCGTCACCATCGCCACCGATCTTCTCGCAAAAAACCCCCGGGATGCGCAGGTCGCCATCCACTCCCTCATCAACGCGGGGGTCTCCGTCGAGCAGATCATCAAGGATCTCGTCCAGTTCTACCGAAGCCTCTTATTCATGCGCTCACAGATCACCGACGAAGCGATCCTGGGAGTCCAGAGCGACCGGATCCCCCTCGCTCTGAGGACCTCCTATACGACGGAGCAGCTGGAAGCCGCCTTGGAGCTGCTGCTTGCCACCTACCGGGAGATCCGCAACTCGCTGAATCCGCGGATCGAGCTCGAACTGGCAGTCAGCCGCCTTGCCGAGCTGAAGGATCTCCGCTCCAACACCGCCTTGGTGAAGGAGATCGCAGCCTTGCGCGAAGAGCTGCTCTCCGGGAATGTCGAAGTGACCCGGAAGGTCAAAGCCTCTCCGTCTCCGGCGGCACCTCCTCCCGGGCAGCAGGAACTTGCCCCCGCCGCCGATCCGGCTACCCCTCCCCTCCAACCGGGCCGGATCTTGACGATGGAGGATCTGCCTGAGCTCACCCGGTGCCTGGGGGACGCCCCGATGCTTGCCCGGGTCCTGGGGACGGTGAAAGAGCTGAAACAGGTTGACCGGACGCTCACCTTCACCTTCGCAACAGGGTTCGCGGCGACGACCGCGAAGGAGAACAGCGGTCGCCTCCGGAAAGCGGTCGAGGAGCTGACCGGATCCGATGTCGATGTGCACTGCATCAACGGCGAGACCGCTCATGCTCTCCAAGAAAGCCCTTCCGGGGAGGATCCCGTGCTACGAAATATCGCCACCGTGTTCCGCGGTGATGTGGTTACAAGGAAGTCTCAGTGATGAATCCATTCGAATTGCTCAAGAACGCTCAGGCGATCAAGGAACAGATGGCCAGGATGCAGGAACGCCTGCCTGAGATCCGGGCGACCGGAAACGCCGGGGCGGGCATGGTCACGATCACACTCAACGGCACGTTCACCGTCGTGGACGTCACGATCGAGGAAGAAGCCGCCGAGGATCTTGAAACCCTCCGGCTGCTCCTTCAGAGCGCGTTCAACGATGCGTCGGCGAAGCTTCAGCGGAAGCTCCAAGACGAAGGTCTGAAAGCCGCCTCGATGATGGGGCAGCCATGACGAGCCTGGATACCCTCATCAAGGACCTCAGCCGTCTTCCGGGCATCGGCCCGAAGAGCGCCACCCGCCTCGCCTACCACCTGCTGA
>JAAZJI010000007.1 GCA_012800465.1 Spirochaetales bacterium | reverse complement strand
TCGGTGAGGAACTGTCTGTTCCGGCTGACCAGCATCCCTACCCGGGCGCCGCACATCGAGTAGCGCTTGGAGAACGAATCGACGCAGACGACCCGGTCGGCGTACTCCTCGAAGGTCAGGATCGAGGTGAACTCCTCCCCGTCATAGCAGAACTCCCGATAGACCTCGTCGACGACCAGGAAGATGTCGTGCTTCGCACAGAGCCGGAGGATCTCCTCAAGATCCTCCTTGGAGTAGACATGCCCGGTCGGGTTGTTCGGACTGCAGAGGAGGATCGCTTTCGTCTTCGGATCAATCAGCCGCTCGAAGTCTTCGATCGGAGGAAGGGCGAATCCGTCCTCCAGCCGGCTGGTAACCGGGACGAGCTCGACCATCGCCGAGTGGGCGAAGGAGGAGACGTTCGTGTAGAAGGGCTCGGGGATGACGATCCGGTCCCCCGGATCGCAGAGCGTCATGAAGGTGAAGAGCAGCGCTTCGCTGCCGCCGGTGGTGATCAGGATCTCCTCCGGTCTGATCCTCACCCCGTAGGTCGCGTAATAGGCGGGCAGCGCGCTTCGAAGACGTTCGTCCCCCTCGCTGGAGCCGTAGGCGATGATCGGCTCGTCGTACTCGTGGATCGCATCAAGGACGCCCCGGGGCGTCCTGATATCGGGCTGACCGATATTCAGGTGGTATACGGTGATCCCTCGCCGGACCGCCGAGCGGGCATGGGAGGAAAGGCGGCGGATCGGGGAAGCTTGGAATGATGAAATTCGGTCGGACATCTTCATGATGGTCACTCCTGATGACATGATGGTTGCCACCCGAAAGGGAGGCGGAGGCTGCTGATTCACCCGGATCGAAAATCAATCTCGATCCGGGTCGGTAGCGGCGGCATCCGGAAGAGGAGCTTTTGGATTGGCTTGGCTGTTGTCGATGAGGATCTGGATGAAGCGGCGATTGTCCAGAAGCGGACTGATCGAGCGGCCGTGGTGGAGACGGCTGATGACCCGGGCGAAGAGCTCGGTGATATCCGCCTGGATATACCACTCCTTGTCCAGAAGATCGCGACCGTGGGTCACGGCGTTCGTTCCGATGATCCGGTAGAAGATTCCTTCCCGGTACGCCTGGTCGAAATCCTCCACCGCGGTCCCGTTGAAAAAGGGAAGACTGACCATGCAGATGATCTTCTCGGCGCCGAGGTTGGTCAGCTCGCGCATCGCGACGATCATCGTCCCGCCGGTGGCCAGCATGTCGTCGGCGATCAGGACGGTCTTGCCTTTGACATCTCCGAGGAGATTGATCGATTTGATGTTGGAGTTGCGGGCGTCCTTGCTGACCACCGAGTAGTCGCGCTCCTTGTAGAGCATCGCCAAGGGGCGGTGGAGCGCCTGGGCGTAGAACTTGTTCCGGCTGATCGCCCCCGTATCCGGGGCGACCACAACCAGGTCCGGATCGCTGAAATCGACGAGCTTGCGAAGCGCGATGAGGGTCTGATAGGAAGCGTGGAGGTTCTCCAGATGGAGGTGCCCGAAGGAGTTCTCGATCTCCCGGGAGTGGATGTCCAACGTGATGATCCGCTCGACCTTGAGCATCTCGAAGATCCGGCCCAGCATCGCGGCGGTAAGCGCTTCCCGTGCGCTCTTCTTGTGCTGGCGGGAGTAGGGATAGGTCGGAATGACCAGCGTCACGGAATCCGCCCCGGCCAGGGTGAGGGCGTTGATCGTGGTCAGCAAAAACAGCAGATGGTCGTTCACCGTCAGCCGTAGCGGCTCGTCGGATCCGAAGACCCGTACCG
>JAAZJI010000052.1 GCA_012800465.1 Spirochaetales bacterium | reverse complement strand
GGCTGGCCACCGTCGCGATCGCCCAATCCTTCAACGCGATGGCGAGCGGTCTGCTTAGGGGATTCGCCCTTCCCGCGGGAATCATCGTCCTGCTCATCGGCCATGGCCTGAACCTGGCCATGGGTCTGCTCAGCGTCATGGTCCATGGCGTTCGGCTGAATCTGTTGGAGTTTTCCGGGCAGCTCGGGATGGAGTGGACCGGGATCCGATATCAACCGTTTGCTGAAACGGTCGAAGAATAAGTACATCACCGTTGTTTGGAACAACACAAGGAGAACGAGATGGTTAATATTGAATTTATCGGAATGGCGGCGGCTCTGGCCCTTTCCGCCGTGGGATCCGGCTTCGGTGCCGGAATCGCCTCCCTTGCCGCGGTCGGCGGCTGGAAGAAGTGCTATGTCGAGAACAAGCCGGCTCCCTTCATCATGATCGCGTTCACAGGTGCCCCGCTGACACAGACAATTTACGGCTTCCTTCTGATGAACTTCATCGCCAGCGCGATCGCCGCCGGCGTCTCCTCGACGTTGACGCTCTCCGTCGGTGTCCTGGGCGGAATCGCGATCGGCGTCTCAGCCTACATGCAGGGCCGGGCGGCCGCGGCGGCATGCGATGCGCTTGCCGAAACCGGAAAGGGTACGGCGAACTACTTCATCGTCATCGGTATCATCGAAACGGTCGCTCTCTTCACCCTTGTTCTCAGCCTGCTTGCCTTGCAGTGATCTGTTCGGCCGAACAACGGGAAATCAGGCGGACATCTCTACGGTGTCCGCTTTTCAAACGCCAAAAGCCATGCTTTTCGCTCTAGGCCGCCTCCGTAGCCGACCAGCTTTCCGTCTTTACCGATCACCCGATGACAGGGAATGATGATGGAGATCGGGTTTTTGTTGTTGGCTCCCCCGACGGCCCGAACCGCATGGATGTTTCCGATTGTCCGAGCGACATCCTGATAGGACCATGTTTCGCCGTAGGGGATCGTTTGAAGAGCCTGCCATACCTTCATCTGAAATGCGGTTCCCATCGGTTTAAGCGGCAGGTCGAACCTCGTGAGGGTGCGGGTAAAATATGCATCCATCTGCCTCATCGCTTCATCAAGCAGCGGGGTGGTGGAGGTCTCGACCCGGTCGCCGAAGCCGACTTCGACGAGAAACCCGTCCTCTTCGACGAAGCGGATCGCACCGAGAGGGCCGTGATGGATTCGGATCATCTTCATACGAGAGAGGGTAATCGACCGCCCATCCCCTTGCAAGAGAACGACGGAGGCTTTACGGTAGATCCATGATCTACGACACCCTTGATGCCCTTGCCCGCTATGACCACCTCTTCGAACTGACCGAACCGGTCTTTGAAACGATCCGCCCGGAACCCTTCGACGGAATCTTTGCCGCCCACAGCCTTTGGGCGACGGTATTCCTCGTCAGGGAGGGGGAAGTGCTCCTCTGCTCGACCCACGCCCGACAGCCGGGGACGCTCGTGCGGGACATCAACGGGTTCGTGTCCCTCGAATCGAGCGGAATCACCTCCACCGTCCGGGTGGATTCCCGCCACTTCGTCTTCTTCTCCCCCTACGAGCCCTACGCCCTGGTCGCCAAGCGGGAGGCCCTCGTCGCCCGGCTCCTTGTAGAGGTCCGATGAGCTACACAGGCGTGTAGTGTCACTATTCAAAACCCCGATCCTTCAGTACACTCAAGCCAAGGAGAACGATCGATGACTGACGCTCATCTTGTCCAGATAGGAAACCGGACGATCGGGAAGGGCAGGCCCATCCTCGTCCAGACGATGTATGACGAAGCGTTGCCGCGCGACAGGGAGGGTGCGGAAGCGCTGCTCATTCGAATCGGGAGACTGAATTTGATCGGGTGCGACATCATCCGTTTCAGCTACCCCTCGAAGGAGGACCATGAGGTGTTCGCATACCTTGCAAGCGCTTCTCCGATCCCGGTCGTCGCGGATATCCACTTCGACCACACCCTCGCCCTCGATGCGATCGAAGCCGGAGCGCATAAGATCCGGATCAACCCGGGGAACATCGGAGCCCGGTGGAAGGTCGACGAGGTGGTCAGGGCGGCGAAAGACCACGGAATCGCGATTCGGATCGGACTGAACAGCGGCTCTCTTCCGCGCAAGGAAGCCGCTTCGAAGGCTCACCTGATGAGCGATACCGCCTTGGAGTATCTCGATTGGTTCGAGGCCCTCGGCTTCACCGACACGGTCGTCTCCCTGAAGGGCAGCGATACCGACCTGACGATCGAGGCGAACCGTCTGTTCGCCAGGCAGAGCTCCTATCCGATCCACCTCGGGGTCACCGAAGCCGGATCGGTCGTCTCGGCGGTCACCCGTTCCACCTGGGCCCTCGGCACGCTTTTGAGCGAGGGGATCGGAAACACGCTCAGGATCTCCATCACCGGGAAGATCGAGACGGAGATCCACGCGGGCGTCGAACTGTTGAGGACCCTCGGGTTGAGAAAGAAGGGGATCCGAATCGTATCCTGCCCCCGCTGCGGCCGCCACACCTTCGATACGACGGGGTTCCTTTCATCGGTGGAGGAGGAGCTGCGGGCGATCGACAAGGACCTGACCGTCGCGATCATGGGGTGTCAGGTGAACGGACCGGGGGAGGCGAAGGAGGCGGACGTGGCGGTCACCGGGATCGGGAATGCGATCTTCCTCTACGAGAAGGGCGTGCTCAGCCGGAAGGTGACGGCCGAAGACGCGAAAGAGGCGCTTCTGGAAGCGGTTCGAAATGCAGAATAAGCTGGTCATCAAAGGTGCCCGCGAGCACAATCTGAAGAACATCGACCTGACCCTCACGAAGAATCAGCTGATCGTCATCAGCGGACTCTCCGGCAGCGGGAAATCCTCCCTGGCGTTCGACACGATCTTCGCCGAAGGCCAGAGGTGGTACGTCGAATCGCTCTCCTCCTACGCGAGGATGTTCCTCGACAAGCTGGACAAGCCGGATGTCGACTACATGGAGGGACTCTCCCCGGCGATCGCGATCGAACAGCGCTCCGCCCAGCGCAACCCCCGATCGACCGTCGGCACGGTGACGGAGATCTACGACTACTTCCGGCT
>JAAZJI010000051.1 GCA_012800465.1 Spirochaetales bacterium | reverse complement strand
CGAAGTTCAGATACTCGTCCCTTCCCTGTTGCTGTAAAAACGCTTCCACGCAGCTGTCCCTGTACACGGGTCCATTGTGTCGATCCACCATCCTCAACAGCTGGGGGGATCGGATCTTGAAGAGAAGCAGCAGGGTCGTATCCCGGATGCCGAGCCGTAGCGATCCTTCGACGCCCGGGTACTCCCCCCAGAGCGGGACAAGCGCGATCGGCAGGTTCGCCTCGGCGGCTCCCTTGTACACGGTAAAGGCCATATCATCCCCCGAGAAACGCTTTTTGAAGGTCGTCACCCAGCGGCTGGGGCTTGAGCGTCTCCAGATGGATCGCCGCCACCTTCACCTGAAGATCGGCGATCAGATCCTCGTCCTTGTAGACCTGCTGGCGGAGCGTCATCGAGAACCGCTTCATCGAAGTGACCGTCGTGCGCACCTCGAGCAGGTCGTCCAGCCTGGCGGGTTTCCGATAGTCGATCGTGACCGATTTCACCACGAAGCCGGTCTTCGACAGATTCAGCCGCGCCGACTGGTTTCCGTCGAACGCATGCCGTTGTGCGATCTCACGCAAGAGCTCGGTCCTGGCATGCTCGGCAAAATCGAGATACCGGGCGTGGTAGACGATTCCACCGCAGTCGGTGTCGCTGTAATATACTCTCACGGGAAAGATGTGCATCTCAGATCCTCACCGGTGCGCCGTCGAAGCGCAACGTCGCTACATAATCATCGTATGTCTGCGCCCTTCGGATCAACCGGATGGTGCCGTCTTTCTTCAGAAGATACTCCGCGCTGCGGAGCTTCGCGTTGTAGTTGAACCCCATCGCATGCCCGTGCGCCCCGGCTTCGTGGATCACGAGTACATCCCCCACCTCGATCTTCGGAAGTTTCCGGTCGATCGCGAACTTGTCGTTGTTTTCACAGAGCGAACCGGTGACATCATAGACGTGGTCATGGGGCTCCCGATCCTTGCCCAGGACGGTGATGTGGTGGTAGGCGCCATACAGCGCCGGGCGCATCAGGTCCGCCATCGACGCATCGAGCCCGACGTAGTCCTTGTACTTCTCCGTCACGTGGAGGACCCGGCTCACCAGGTAGCCGTACGGCCCGGTGATCATCCGTCCGACCTCGAAGGTGATGGAAAGCGGATCGAGACCGGCAGGGACGATGATCTGTTCATAGAGCTTCTTCATCTCCCGTGAAACGAAAACAAGATCCATCGGCGAGTCTTCGGGGCGATAGGGGATCCCGATCCCTCCGCCCATGTCGATGAAGGAGATCCTCACCCCCGCTTCCTTTTGGATCCGGACGCAGAGCTCGAAGAGCATCCGGGCGGTTTCGACGATGTAGGTGCCATCCAGCTCATTGGAAGCCACCATCGTGTGCAGCCCGAAGCGCTTCGCCCCCTTCTCTTTAGCGATCTTGTAGCAGTCGACGATCTGGCTCGAGGTGACTCCGTACTTCGCCTCGACGGGGTTGCCGATGATCGCGTTGCCGGTCCGTTCCGGTCCGGGGTTGTAGCGGAAACAGATCGTTTCGGGAAACAGGCCCAGGGCATCCTCGAGGAATCGGATGTGGGTGATGTCATCCAGGTTGATGATCGCCCCCAGCTCGTACGCCTTTTTGAACTCGGATGCGGGGGTGTCGTTTGAAGTGAAGACGATATCCTCCCCCCTAAGACCGACCGCTTCGCTGATGAGAAGCTCGGGAAGACTGGAGCAGTCCACCCCGCTTCCCTCCTTCGCCAAGGCGCTGATGATCGCAGGATTGGGACACGCCTTCACCGCGAAGTAGTTCTTGAAGTCCGGCGCCCAGGCAAAATGCTCCTTGAACGCGCGGTAGTTCTCGATGATCGCCTCTTCATCATAGAGATAGAACGGGGTCGGCAGCTCCATCGCAAGCTCCAGAAGCTCGCCGTGGCCCAAGGGAAGAGTCTTTTTGCTCATATCTTCAGCTTCTCCTCGATCATCTTCATCGCTTCCTCGACGTTCTCCCGGTGGTTGTACGCCGATACCCGGACGAACCGGTTTCCCGCCGGCCCGAAGCCGCCGCCGGGGGTCACCACGACGTGGCACTGATCGAGCAGCTGATCGTAGAACGCCCAGCTGTCGATCCCGTCCGGGGTCTTCGCCCAGATGTAGGGACTGTTGATTCCGCCGTAGACGGCAAGACCGACCCGCTTGAGTCCCTCCCGGATCAGGCGGGCGTTTTCCAGGTAGTACTCCACCAAAGCCCGGCTCTGCTCATACCCTTCGCCGGAAAGCGCCGCGAAGCCCCCCCGCTGGGCGATGTTGCTCGCCCCGTTGAAGAAGGTGGTCTGGCGGCGGTTCCACATCCTGTTGAGTTCCAGGGGCTTGCTGTCCTCACAGACCAGGCTCCCGGGAACGATCGTCCACCCGAGCCGGACCCCGGTGAACCCGGAGAACTTGGAGAACGAGGAGATCTCGATCGCGCACTCCTTCGCCCCCTCGATCTCGTAGATCGAGCGAGGATATCCCTCTTCGGTGATGTATTCGCTGTAGGCGCTGTCATAGATGATGACGCTCTTGTGTTTTCGGGCATAGTCGACAAACTCCTTCACCTGCTCGTGGCTCATCACCGCCCCGGTGGGGTTGTTCGGGTTGCAGAGGTAGATCAGGTCGACCTTCCGCGAGGGAAGCGGCGGAATGAACCCGTTTTCCTCCGTGCAGGAGAGATAGACGAGGTCTTTGTACATTCCGCGGCTCTCATCCCATCCTTCGGACCGGCCGCTCGCCACGTTGGAATCGACGTAGACCGGGTACGCCGGATCGGCCACCGCGACGACCGAATCGATCGAAAAGAGGGTCTGGATGTTCGCCGCATCGCTCTTGGCTCCGTCGCTGACGAACACCTCCTCCATCTCCAGAGACACTCCGTTCTTCCGATAGTGCTCGACCAGAGCTTCTCTCAGGTACGCATCGCCTTGCTCGTCTCCGTACCCGGTGTAGCTCTCCCGCCTCCCCAGCTCATCGACCTTTTCGACCATCGCTTCGCAGATCGCCGGAGGAAGCGCCTCGGTGGTGTTTCCGATCCCCAGCCGAAGCACCTTCTTGTCGGGATTCCGCTCCTGCCAGGCGCGGACTCTTCGATTGATTTCGGGAAAGAGATACCCGCTTGCCAACTTCCTGTATGCGCTGTTGATCGTCGCCATTCCTACCTCCGCCTGATGATCTTCAAGGATTCCAGATGGTTCAGTTCCCGATAGAGCTCCGCCCGCTTGGCTTCGTTCTCGAAGGTGCAGAGCGGCAGGCGGAACGATTCGTTGCACCACCCGAAGCGGGCCATCGCCGTCTTGATCGGTATCGGATTGGTCTCCAGGAAACAGGCATGGAAGAAATTGGAGATGACCGCTTCCATCTCCTTCGCTTCGGTCATCGCTCCGTCGAGCGCCTTTCGGACCATCGTCGAGAGATACTCGGGAATCAGGTTCGAAGCGACGCTGATCACCCCGTGCCCGCCGATTCCGATCAGGGGGATGCACATGTTGTCATCTCCGCTGAGGACGAAGAACTCCGGCCGGGAGGAATCGATCACCTCCCGCATCTGCTCAAGCTTTCCGCTCGCCTCCTTCACCCCGACGATGTTGGGACACGCCTCCTGGAGGGCGACCACCGTCGCCGTCTCGATGTTCACCGCGGTCCTTCCCTGGATGTTGTAGAGGATGCAGGGGATGTCGACGCTGTCGGCGATCGCCTTGAAGTGTTCGAAGAGCCCTTTCTGGGTCGGCTTGTTGTAGTACGGACTGACCAGCAGGACCGCGTCGGAACCGACCTGCTGGGCGTGCCGGGAAAGGCGGACCGCCTCGTCGGTCGCGTTCGAACCGGTTCCGGCGATCACCGGCACCCGCCCGTTCGCGAACTTCACCGTCAGGGCGATGACCCGGTCATGCTCGTCGTGACTGAGGGTCGGCGACTCGCCCGTCGTCCCGCAGGGGACGAGGCCGCTGATCCCGCTTGTGATCTGGTGCTCGATGATCGCCTCCAGGGCGTCCTCATCCAGATTGTCTTTCGCGGTGAACGGGGTGACGAGCGCGGTGTGCACACCCCTGAAATCGATTCTCTTCATCACTTCATCTCCTCTTGCAGAAACACTGCGTCAACCATGTCTTCCAGGGTATAGAGCCCGCTTGGTTGTTCATGCAGCCACTCGGCGGCGGCGACCGCGCCGAAGGCGAAGCCGTCCCGGGTCCGGGCGGTGTGGACCAGTTCGATCGTGTCCTCCGGGCTGTCGAAGAGGACGGTATGGGTTCCCGGCACCGAACCTACCCGCAGGCTCGCGACATGGAGCACCTCGGCCCCGCGCCTCCGGTGCTGGGTTTCGTATTCGATCCGGGTCTTTTCGGGAAAGCCTTCCAGCACCCGGGAGGCGAGCATGCCCGCAGTCCCCGACGGGCTATCCGCTTTTTTGTCGTGATGCACCTCGATGATCGCCGGATCGTACCGCCCGGTCCGTCCGTACAGAGCGGCGGCATATCGCACGCTCCTGAGAAAGAGCGCGACTCCGAGGGAGAAGTTTCCGCTGTAGAGGATCGTCCCGTTCGCTTCTTTGACCAATGAAGCGACTTCGTCAAGGTGTCCATACCACCCGGTGGTCCCGATCACGGCGGGAACCCCGTTGTGTGCATAGAAGCGGATATGCTCCAAAGCGACGTCGGGATGGGTGAAGTCGATCGCCACGTCACAGTCTTCAAGGTGTTCGACGCTCAGCGATCGCTTCACTCCCTCGACGAAGGGGTCGATGACCGAAGAGATCGTGTGCGTCCGGGCAAGGGCGTGGACCTCGATGATCTTTCCCATCCTTCCGTATCCGACCAGTGCAAGCTTCATAGGCTTCCTCCCGCATGGGAAGAAGCCTAACAGAAAGCTACATGAGTGTCTACAGCATAACAGAATGTTTTTTTGATAACACAATTACCGTCTTCGCTTCTTCCGTTCCTCGCTCGCCCTGACCAGGTCGGCGAAGGAGGATCCCGAGGTCACCCGCTCGGTGAATGCATGCTGTCGGGGCACCTCCCGGCGCTGCAGTTTCGAGGGGCGGACCACCTCGATCGTCGTCTCCCAACGATAGGGAAGCTCGTCCGGGGCCTTCTTCTTCACCACCACCCGCTTCTTCACCGCGCCAGGGTCGGCCGGTGCTTTGACGACCACGACTTTCTTCCTGGGAGCGGAAGGCTCTTTCTTCTCCGGCTCGACGAACACCCGCTTTCTGATCTCCTTCTCCTCGTATGAGCAGGAAAGCCGCTGGCAGATGAAGTGGGCCTGGCCGATCGGGTCGGTGACCTTCATCATCACGCTCGAGCAGTGGGGACAGGTCTTCGACCCCGGAAAACGGGGAGCGAACACCTCGCCGCTGCGCTTTACCTCCTCCACAAGCGAGCGGGCGCTCTCCTTGATGTCGGAAAGGAACGGTTCGACCTCTTCAATCCCTTCGGCGATGTTGGAAAGGCGCAGCTCCCATTCTCCGGTGAGGGCGGCGCTCTTCAGGCTGGGGGGAACCAGCCGGATGAGCTCCCGTCCTTTCGGGGTGGGCACCAGATTCTTCCCCTCCCGTTCGATGTAGGCGTTCTGAAGGAGCTTCTCGATGATGTCCGCCCTTGTCGCGGGAGTGCCGAGCCCTCCGCCCATCTGCTTCTTCAACAACGGATCGTCCACCAGGCGCCCGGCGTTCTCCATCGCCGAAAGCAGGGTCGCTTCCGTGTAGCGCAGGGGTGCGGGGGTGGTGAACCGCCGCACAACGGCATCGAGAACGGAAAGACACTGTCCCACCGCCACATCCTCCTTGACGTATTCCTCTTCATCCACGAACTCGGCGCTCTTGAGGCCGCTTTGCAGGGCGACCGTTCGCCACCCAAGGTCGAGCGGCCGGGTCGTTCGGTTTTTGAAGACGAGACCTTCGGATTCGATCGTGGTGAGGATCGACTCGTAGCGATAGGCGGGGGCAAGAACCTCCAGGAAGCGGAGAGCGATCAGGTTGAAGAGGTCGCTCTCTTTCTTCGACAGCCGGGAAGGATCCACCCGGGTCTCGGTGGGGATGATCGCATGGTGGTCCGTGACCTTCGCGTCCTGGACGAGGCGCCCCTCATCGAAGGCGTACCCCTCGGTAAGATACCGGCGGGCCACCGGAGCCAGAACGGTATTGGCCAACGCTTCGATCCTTCGATCGAGGGTCGGCAGGATGTCGGAGGTGATGTAGCGGCTGTCGGTCCGGGGATAGGTCACCACCTTGTGCCGCTCATAGAGACCCTGGAGGATGTCCAGCGTCTCCTTCGCGCTGAAATCCAGAAGGATGTTCGCATCCTTCTGAAGAGCGGTCAGATCGTACGCCAAGGGGGAAGGAATCGTTTTTCCATCCCGATATACTTCACCCACCGTTCCCGTCTTGCCGACAATCCTCGCCCGGTACTCCCCGGCCAGCTCATCGGTCTCGATCCGGCTGGTTTCATCGGTAGGCCACAAGGTGGCCGAAATCGGACCGAACCGGGCGTTCAGGGTCCAGTAGAACCGACCGTCGAACCCTTCGATCTCATCCTCCCGGTCGACCATCAGGGCGAGGATCGGAGTCTGCACCCTTCCGGCGGAGAGCTTGGCGTCGTAGTGGCAGGTCAGCGCCCGGGTGACGTTCATTCCGACATACCAGTCCGCCGCTGCCCGGCTGAACGCCGCGCGATAGAGGTTCTCATAGAGTCCTCCATCCTTGAGGGTGGCGAATCCCGTCCGGATCGCCTCTTCAGTCTGGCTGCTGATCCACAGGCGCCTGATCGGGCCTTCGTAGCCGGCCTCCTCGATGATCCAGCGGGCGACCAGCTCCCCTTCCCGCCCAGCATCGGTGGCGATGATCAGGGAAGCGATCTCCTCCCGGTCGACGAGGGACTTGATGATCCGGAACTGGTTCTTCGTCCGATCGATCACTTCGAGCTTCAGAGTGGAAGGGAGCATCGGCAGGTCCTTCAGGGACCACCGCCTGTAGGAAGGGCTGTAGGCCGCCGGCTCGGCCAGCCCGACCAGATGCCCCAGCGCCCAGGTGATGATGTACTCCGGTCCCTCGATGAACCCCTCGGAGCGCCGATCGCACCCCAACACCCGGGCGAGCTCCCGCCCGACACTCGGCTTTTCCGCCAACACCAACTGCTTCAAAGGTTCCTCCACCCTCGTGATGATACCGTCCAAGAGCCGGGCTTGCAAGGCGCCCGGGGCGAAAGTTTTCTCTCCCTCTTGTTGACTAGAACCGGAGGCGGGTATATAGTTTTGACAACGATACCAATCAAGGAGTGATCCATGGCTTACAAAATCACGGATGAATGCATAGCGTGCGGGAGCTGCCTTTCGGAGTGTCCCACCGGTGCGATCAGCGAAGGCGATATCTATGTGATCGACGCCGACACCTGCATCGACTGCGGCGTGTGTGCGGACGCCTGCCCGACTGAAGCGATCATTCCCGAGTAAGGAGCGGCGCTTTATGATTGAGACAGCTTGTCCGGGCTGTCTCTTTTTTTTCTAAAGGATCATTGCCGTGGACATCCCCACCATCACCGTCACCGAACTGACCCGTTCGATCAAACGGGTTCTTGAGGAAGGGTTTCCGTTCTTCTCGGTCGCCGGAGAGATTTCGAACTTCCGTCCCGCTTCCAGCGGTCACTGGTTCTTCACCCTCAAGGACGAGGGAGCCCAGATCGGCTGCGTGCTCTTCCGCTCCCAGGCGTGGAAGGTCTCCTTCACCCCGCAGGACGGGGACAAGGTTACGGTCACCGGATCGCTCGACCTCTATCCACCTCGCGGAACCTACCAGATCAGATGCGAGACGATGGTGAAGACCGGCTATGGGAACCTGCTCGCCCTCCTCGAGGAGCGGAAGCTCCGCTACCGGCAAAAGGGATATTTCGACCGCAAGCGCCCCCTGCCGAAAACCCCGAGGAAGCTCGGCATCATCACCAGCGCCACCGGGGCGGCGTTGCAGGATGTCCTCTCCGTCCTCCGGCGGCGGGCCCCTTCCCTGGACATCCTGGTCTTCCCCTCCCTGGTCCAAGGCGCCGAAGCGGCCCGATCGATCGCATTCCGGATCGAACAGGCGAACCTGCTCTCCGACTGTGACGTGCTTCTGGTCACCCGCGGCGGCGGTTCGATCGAGGATCTCCTGCCCTTCAGCGAAGAGGTGGTCCTTGAAGCGATCCATGCATCCGCGATTCCCGTCGTCAGCGCGGTCGGCCATGAGGTCGACTGGGCGCTCAGCGACTTCGTCGCCGACCTGCGGGCCCCGACCCCGTCGGCGGCGGCGGAACTGATCAGCAAGGGGATCTACGATTCCAAGACCGAGCTTGTCCGGATACGGCAACGCCTGGTCGCAGCGATCAACCAGCAGCTTCTCCGGGCCGAGGTGAGGACGGGAAGAGCCAGCATCCCCACCCTGAGGGCGTACCTGCAGGCCCAGGTCGACCGCAGGCGGTTCCGGCTGGCGAACGCCCAGCTGGCCCTTTCCACCGGCATCGAAGACCGGTTGCACGAAAGGAGGAACCGGTTGACCCTCTTGACCAATCAGTTGAACGCCTTGAGTCCGCTTGCTATACTCGAGCGGGGATTCGCCATCGTCTCCACGGAAACAGGGTCGATGCTCCGAAGCAGCAGACCGGTTAAGGACGGCGACAGGCTGAGGATCCGATGGATCGATGGACAACGGTCGGTTCGCGTGGAGGAACAGGATGAGCTTTGAAGAAAAGATCGCGAAGATCGAGACGATCACCAGGAAACTGCAGGATGAGCACACCTCGCTGGAGGATTCGATCGCCCTCTTCGAGGAAGGGGTCGCGTTGGTGAAAGAATTGGAGCGTGCGCTGGAGGAAGCGAAGGGGAAAGTCGAGCAGGCGATCGGCGAGACCCTGGCTTCGATGGAAGTGGTGGAATTCAGCGATGGACAATAAGATCATCTTCCTGATCCAATGCGCGGACCGCAGGGGGATCCTCAGCTCGACGACGACCTTTTTCAGCGACCTGGGCTTCAACATCCTCCACTGCCAGCAGCACACCGATGCCCGGGAAGGACGCTACTTCATGCGGATCGAGCTGGATCTCGCCGATCTGCCGTCGACGAGAAGCGACCTGGAAAAGCGGTTCGCCCGTTTCGCCGAGGAACATCGGCTCACCTGGAGGTGCCACTGGGGCGACTACCGGAGCCGGGTCGCGATTCTCGTCAGCAAGACCAGCCACTGCCTGTACGACCTGCTCTTCCACGTCAGCGAAGGAGATCTCTTCTGTGACATCCCCCTGATCATCAGCAACCACCCCGACCTGGAAAGCGTGGCCGACCAGTTCCGGATTCCCTACTACCACCTGCCCGTGACGAAGGAGACCAGGGAGGAGCAGGAAGCGGAGATCCTTCGGCTCCTGGACCGCTTCGACATCGACCTGGTCGTTCTGGCGCGCTACATGCAGATCCTCTCCCCTTCCTTCACCGATACATGGCATGGAAGGATCATCAACATCCACCATGCGTTCCTCCCCGCGTTCCAGGGGGCGAACCCCTATCTTCAGGCGTATGAACGGGGGGTGAAGATGATCGGGGCGACCGCCCACTATGCGACCGAGGAGCTCGACCGGGGACCGATCATCGAACAGGACGTGATCCGGGTCAGCCACGAGCTCGACCCTTCCGGCTTGAAGAACCTCGGCAAGGACGTGGAACGGCGCGTGCTCACCAAGGCGGTGAGCGCGCATCTCGAAAGCCGGGTCATCATCTACAGGAACCGGACGATCGTCTTCGGTCCGATCGTCTAGAGATTCAGCATCGCAAGCCGTTCATCGACGAAGACGCCGTCCTTGCGAACCAAAACTCCATCAAAGTAGATCTCTCCGCCCCCGTACTCGGGAGTCTGGATCTGGATCAGGTCCCAATGCACCGACGAGCGGTTGGTGTTGTCGGCATCCTCGTAGGCGTTGCCCGGGGTGAAGTGGAACGAGCCGGCGATCTTCTCGTCGAAGAGGATGTTGTCCATCGGGCGGAGGATCTGCGGGTTGCAGCCGAGGGCGAACTCCCCGATGTACCGGGCTCCCTCGTCCCGGTCCAGGATCTCATTCAGCAAGCGGTCGTCATCGGCGTGCGCTTCGACGATCTTTCCATCCTTGAAGGTGAATCGGACGTCCCTGAAAAGGTGTCCGCCATTGGTCGACGGGGTATTATAGGCGATCGTGCCATTGACCGAGTCCTTGACCGGGGCGGTATAGATCTCCCCGTCGGGGATGTTCATCTCGCCGGCGCACGGCACCCAGGGGATGTTCTTCACGCTGAAGCGCAGATCCGTGCCCGGGGCGACGATCCGGACCTTGTCGACGGTATCGAGGTACTTCTTCGCCTCGCCCATCGCTTGCGCCATCTTTGGATAATCGACATCGGTGCACACCCGGTAGAAGAACTCCTCGAACTCCCGCGTGCCCATGTTCGCCTGCAGGGCCATGACTTCGGTGGGATAGCGGAGCACGACCCACCGGGTCTTGGGAACCCGGATATCCATGTGGACCGGCTTGGAGTAATGAAGGGAGGCGAGATTGTTTTGGCCGGGAATCGTGGCGAGTTCGCGCACGTTGGCGACTCCGCGAATCCCGATGAACACGTCCATCCGGTTCATCCGATACATGTCGACATCCGCCCATGCCTTCAGCGACGCCTCGCTCGCCCCTTCGACGACCGCCCGTTCGATCCGCTGGTTCCAGAGGTTGACGATCGGGAACCCGCCCGCGTCATAGACCGCCTTGACCAGCTCCTCGACCATCGATGTGGGAACATCCACCGCGTTGATCAGAACCTTCTCGTCTTTTTGCACCTTGGTCGAATATTCGACCAGCAGCTTGGCCAATCGGACCTGTCGTTGATCTGCCATCTCTTCTCACTCCTTCACTCGTACTTCCATCGTTCTTCCATCGAAGGGAAATTCCACCGCGGTCGCCCGGAGGCGGAGCTTCTCGTCCGGCTTGCCGCCGTAGCGGTCATCCCCGTCGATCGGGTGGCCGCTCCATGCCAGATGGACCCGCACCTGATGGCGGAACCCGTTGGTGATCCGGGCCCGGAACACCCCCGACCCCTGGGCGACTACCCTCGTCATGTACCACGTCCCGCTGGTCTTCTCCAGAAGATGGCGGGGCGATTCGCCGAGCACCGGACGGACCTCCCGCCGTTTTTCTCCCCAGGGCCTGAACAGCGAACCGATGACGACCTCCTTTCCTCCGGCGAGCGCCGGATCCTCATAGGGATAGGCGGGAAAGCCCTTCGGAGGCTTGGCCCGCAGATGCGAGCTTAGCCAGTACTCCTTCGTGATCAGTTCAGCCCGGGAGGCGATCATGAGGGCGTCGAACGCATATCGGGTCCGGGCGACGATGACCAGTCCGCTGGTAGGCGTGTCCAGCCGATGGAGCACGCCCCCTTCCCAGCCGTTCCGTCCGAACGCCGTGAGGGTTTCCGGATACGCGGCGGCGACGACGGACAGGAGGGTCGGTGCATCGGGAGGATCGTCCTTCAGGGGTACGGTCGCCAGACCCGCCGGCTTGTCGACCACCAGGATATGGGTATCTTCATAGGCGATCTTCACGCCCGTCTTTTCAAACATTCCGGAATAAGTATATCAAATTCCCCACGAAAGTACACAGATGATGTATACTGTTTCCAATGTCAGAGATACCGATCAACACCCTCACCTCATCAAGCGTGATCCTCGAGCTGATCCTTCGGCTCAAGATCAAGGACGTGATGTCGACGAACATCATCACCGCGACGAAGGAGACCCCCTTGAGGAAAATCCAGGAGATCATGCGGGAGGAGCGGATCACCGGTCTTCCGATCGTGATGGGCAAGCGCCTCGTCGGCATCGTCTCGATGGACGACATCATCAAGGCGCTCGACCTCGGATACATCGAAGAGCCCGCGCAGAACCACATGAGCCAGGACCTCATCGTGCTGGACGAGGAGATGCCGGTGAGCTTTGCGATCAACTACTTCTCCCGTTATCGCTACCACCGCTTCCCCGTTCTCAACAAGTACAAGCACCTGGTGGGGATGGTCACCAACCGGGACATCACCACCGTCCTCCTGGTTGAGATCAACAAGGAGGTCGAACGGCTGGAGAAGCTCGCGAAGGTGCAAACCCACGCTGCCGACATGAGCGGGGAAGTGCACACCTACCCGATCATCAAAAATGACTTTGAAAATGCGGGATCCGCTTCCACCCAGATCAAAAAACGCCTGAAGGAAGCGAAAATCGACAATGCGATCATTCGCCGAGCTGCGATCGCCAGCTATGAACTGGAGATGAACATGGTGGTCCACTCCGACGGAGGGACCCTGAAGGCGGAGTACACCCCCACCACTCTGACCTTGACCGCCCAGGACCGCGGACCGGGCATCAGCGATATCGACGGGGCGCTCACCCCCGGCTGGTCGACCGCCAGCGAGTGGATCCGGTCGCTTGGCTTCGGCGCCGGAATGGGCCTGCCCAACGTGAAGAACGTCGTCGACACGTTCTATATCGAAAGCGACGTCCGCGGCACCACGGTCTCCTGCACCATTGATTTAATCCCGAAGGAGGAAGAGCGCTCATGACCGTCAAGGATCTTAGCCGAGTAGAGGGGCTGAAAGCCCATCATATCGCCGATGAAAACCAACCAGTGAAGGACATCTACTGTGGAGACCTGCTCAGTGACGTGATGGCCAATGCTCAGGAAAACAGTGCCTTGCTTACGATCCAGGGGCATAAGAACACGGTTGCGGTCGCCTCTCTTCTAGGTCTCAGCGTCATCGTCCTCTGCAACAATCGGATTCCCGCTGCGGATATGATCGAAGCGGCGGAAAGTGAGGATATTTCAATCTTCTCAAGTTCCGCAAACCATTACAGAACCGCGTTGGCGATCACGCCCTTTCTCTGAGCGATGGGGCTCTACCGGATAGACCTGCACAACCACTCGTCCCTTTCCCCGTGCGCCGAGGATGACCTCTCACCCTTTCTGCTGGCGATCCAAGCCAAGGAGAAGGGGATCGACTTCCTCGGCCTGAGCGACCACAACAGCACCGCGAACCTGAAGGCGTTCGCCGAAGCATGCCGGATCGTCGACCTCGTCCCCTTTTTCGGAATCGAGGTGACGACGATCGAAGAGGTGCATGTCCTTGTCTCCTTCGAACACCTCGACCCCGCCCTCGCCTTCGGTTCCTGGGTCGACGAACATCTTCCTTGGTATCCCAACAACGAAAAGCTCTTCGGGCGCCAGCTGGTCTATGATGAAGAGGGTGACCAGACGACGGAAGTGGGGCGGATGCTCGCCCTCGCCACGACCCTGAGCTTTGAAGAGGTGATCGGCAAGGCCCTCAGCGAAGGAGCGCTCGCCATCCCCGCCCACATCGACCGGGGAAGCAACGGCGTGCTGAGCAATCTGGGGTTCCTCCCCGAACTGCCCTATTCGGCGATCGAGGTGGTCAGACCGGGAAGCGAGTTTGCGAAGCTGGGGTATCCGGTCCTCACCGCAAGCGATGCCCACCGCTTCGAAGAGGTGGGCATCAGGTCATGTATGATGGAACTGTCTGATCGTTCGGCCGGGGCCCTCATCGCCGCTCTGAACGGCCGAAGATGCGGAGAACATACAAAAAGAGGTTGACGAAATCCAGATACAGGGTCAACGCCCCGATGATCGAGAGCTTGGTGACCAGGGTGTAATCGTCGCTGTCGCCATAGGCGTGGTTCATCGCCACGATCTTCTGGGTGTCCCAGGCGGTGAGGCCGAGGAAGATGACCACCCCGGCGATCGAGATGAGGAAATCGAGGCCGCTGGACCTGAACAGCAGGTTCAGCACGCTTGCGATGATCAGTCCCCACAGCCCCATGACCAGATAGGTGCCGAAGCGGTGCAGATCCCTGGTCGTGGTCATCGCGTACAGACTCATCCCGGCGAACATCAGCGCAGTGGTGAAAAACGCCCGGGAGATCAGGGCTTGGGTATAGATGATGAAGATCGTGCTGAGCATCGCGCCGTTCAACGCCGAATACGCCAAAAACGCTCCGATCGCGCTTGAAGCGCTCATCCGGTCCAATCGGGCGCTCAGATAGAAGACCAGGGCGAACTGGCCGATGACCAGGATGAGAAAACTCATGGGGTTCCCGACCACCGCCCGCAGCAGCGCCGGGCTTCTTCCGACGATCCAGGCGACGAGGCCGCTGAGCCCGAGGCCTGCGGTCATCCATAGGTATACGTTCTTCAGGATCGTCCGCTCACGGGCGATCGCGGTATGCATCGTTTTCTGTTCCTGCATGATCCACCTCCAATCTATATTCAATGTGCGCACAAAACGCCCGAAGGTCAATGGATGGTCGCGAACTTCACGGAAACTTCACAAAGAAAGTACTCCCTTGACGCGATCCGATCAATTCCGGATGCACGATGGACAGACGTCAGCATCATGCTCATCAGATCCTTTCTTCCCGATCACGGCGATCAGGCAGGGAATGAATCCCTCTATCAGGATGTATGTGGCATCAGGGTAGCCGGCATCGACGAAAAACCGCCGGTAGGATGCATTCGTGAACGTCTTGCGAAAGCCCGTTCCAGGCCCGGTCGACCATCTTTTTCGGGAAGTCCGTCGCGACCGGCGCCATCAAGCATCTGCATACCTCATTCAGTGGTTATTTGTCATATCAGGGTGCGGAACGTGGGCTTCAGCAGCGACATATTTTTGATTGGGGCTATTTGGTTTATCAGGTTGGGTCATCTGCAATCTCCCCGATTCAAGTAGTGGTTTAAGGAATGCTTTCCTGAAGTATTCACGATGCTCAATCCCTATGGATGCCTGCATTTCATCTCTTGACCGAGGTATTGAGCAAAACTCGACAAGCGTTTTCATCCGATCATCTTGCGCGG
>JAAZJI010000050.1 GCA_012800465.1 Spirochaetales bacterium | reverse complement strand
AGGTCGGTCTCGGTATTCCCCTTCGACCAGTCGATGACATAGTTGGCCAACACGTTCTGATCGGCCAGCGTGATGATTTCGACATCGACGTCGGGGTGGTTCTTCTCGAAGATCTCCTTCGCTTTTTCCAGATAAATCTTGCTGATCTGCCAGGACTCCGCTGAAATCCTCAACGTCCTTCGACCCGTAGCCTCCTTTTCGCCTTTTCCCTGGGCGAATACCATGCCCAGCGCGAGAACGAGAACGAGCAATACGATTGCCATTCTTTTCATCTTCAAATCCTCCTTAAGATGAATATTGAACCATATCGATGGGTCGAAGTCGGACACGCCGCCCCTTCCGTCATCGAACGATCACCAATGATTGTATAATGAGGACCCTCAGCCATCGCGGTGGCGACAGCCCGGTTCGGGTGTCGCCGGCTCGCTGGTTGCCTCATGCAACCCTTCGGACCGTGGCATGTACCCCTCCTTGCCCTATATGAAGCGTACCATGCCCCGAGTCGGCCAGCCATATCACTTTGTTCCAGGAACATAGCAATTTGTTGCATACGTTCCAATCTCACAGAACCCAATGATTGAGAACGATGAATAAAGGGTTGGTGGACAAAGAGTAGCGTTGTTTTCACGGATACCGCGGAAACCATGCCGTAAATTCGGATCAGGGCATCGCTACGGAACAACCGATTGCCTTGACAGCACATTGTAACAATCCAGCAGGGCGAGACCCGTATGATAGCCGGGGTCGAGATCCGGGGTGGCGGGAATGACATCCACGGGTCTGCCGCTGCCGTCAATGGTTTGGATCGCGATGGGACAGGCCGACGGTTTGCGGTAATTCTCCACAAAAGCATCGATGCAACGTTCAAACCATTCCGTACCGAATGTCGACCATTGTCCTTTCCCGAGATGCTCGGTCAACGCTATGGCACGCAAGGTTTCCGGAAGGGACCACCACGGCATCGTGTCATAAGGAATCGTCTTGCTTATCGCATCGATCCGTTTGACGATCCCGCCCGTCTCGCTGAAGCCCAGCTTCAGATTGGGTTCGATCAGGGACCTCAGCGTTCCCATCACGTCGATCATCCACTCATGTTCCCTCTCTTCATTCCCATAACACTCAAGGTAGACGGCGACCATCTGGGCTGCCAGACCGATGAACTCCAAGGAGTGACCGGGATCCACCAGCACTCGCCCTTCCTCATCGAATGAAGGCCGCCCCTCGTCATCCAGCATTTCGACGATGATGCCGTCCTCGATCGAAGGCCATCGCCCCATTGAGTTCACATGCTTTGAAAGGATCTTTTCAACAAACCGCCGCCCGATGGCAGGGGCATTTGAATCCCGTTCGAGCCGCATAAGAAGCGTCACCGCCCCGAGGCCCAGCATCTCCGTCCCGAACCCCGTGGCTTTTGCCTTTCTCCCCTGATACTGGGATGGATGGAATCCTATCTGGTCATTTACCAGCTTGTTCTCGATAATCGCTTGCAAGGTGTCGGTGATATACCTTCTTGAGACACGCCTCTCCTCTTCCGTTCCCCAGTCATGGTTGAATGCATACAACCCCCGTGAACAGAAGAGGTCGCTCATAGTGAACACGTCGGTATCCTCTGTCGGATGTGATCGATCCGTCACAAGGAAATAGAGATGTCCGCCATTGGACCTTCGCCGCCGTTGAAGATTCTCGCTCACCGAACGGCCGAGAGCGACCAACTCCTCTTTGGCATTGGCGGCAGGCCAACCCACCCGTTCATACCATCTCAGGTGAGTCGCGATCGCTTCGAGCCCGCGACCTTGAATCCAGCTGTAGATATGGTTCTTGCCGCGGATGCCGTCGCTTTCGAACATATCTTCACCGCTGATGGCATCAAGCTTCAGGTCAATCCATCCATAGTCAGGCCGAAGAGTCCGGCGCTGAAGCATCAACATCATCGTGTCGTCTATGATCT
>JAAZJI010000049.1 GCA_012800465.1 Spirochaetales bacterium | reverse complement strand
GACAGCCGATGTTCCTGAGGAAGTCTTCAACATCATCAACAAGCGGACCGACCAGACCTGGCCCACCACCTGGTTCGTTCCCCGCCTCGTGGAGCATGAAGGCCCCTTCAAGGACGTCTACTCCGTGATGGCCAACTGGGGAGCCAACCACGGTGCAATCGCCTACGGACACGTCGGTGCCGACCTGATCACCCTTGCGTCGATGCTCCGGATCCCGGTCAACATGCACAACGTGCCGGAAAAGGACATCTTCCGCCCCAGCGCCTGGGGGATGCTCGGGATGGACAAGGAAGGATCGGACTTCCGCGCCTGCGCGGCGTTCGGACCCTTGTACGGGGACTATTAACAACGCACATCATTCGATTGAGGGGGCCGGAGTTCCGGCCTCCTCTTCTTTCATCCCTCGTAGCTGATGCTCGCGGCGATCTCCCTAAGGTAGACGATGAGCCCTCGGGTCTTCTTCTTGTAGAGCCGGCGGGCGGCATCGATGTAGGTCTCGATCTGGAAGCGGTGAGCCTCCTCGTCGACGAACCGGTCGCTCTTGAAGTCGATCACGAGAATCTCGTCGCCTTGATCGACCAGAAGGTCGATCGCCCCCTCCGCGACGACGGTCCGGTCTTCGTGCCGCAGGCGGCTGAAGAAGCTCATCTCCGACGTGAAGGGATGACCGAGAACCTCATCCATGCACAGAGGGCTGTGGATGAAGTTGTCACTGAGAAGAAGCGCATCGGAGAGAACCGCCTCCGTCTCTCTTTTGGTAAGTAGCTCCTTGAAGGAATCCTCCATATAGAAGAGCGGATCGGAAAGGTCTTCCTTTTTAAGATGGGCTTCGATCAGGCGGTGGACGAACGTTCCAAACAAGGCGGAGCATTCCTTTTCGCCAAGGAAGGCGTCGCTTGCGATTCCCGGAAGCTCCTTGACGAAGGTACGTTCGACCTCGGGAGCCAGGGCCGTCACCGCATACCGGAGCGCCTGTGCCCGATAGGGATCCTTGGCGCGCTCATACCAGGGTTTCAGCTCCTCGATCGGCACCTCCGCGTCACGATCCTGATAGAACACATCGGAAGGGACATCCTCGATCAGTTCGAAGAGAATCTTCCCGTGTTCCAGGCTTGGATTATCCGGGTCGATTCCAAGGGCCTGACAGAGAAGCAGGAGGAACGTGGATTTCTTTCCATCAATGTTCCGATTCTGTTTATGGAAGGCGCCGCTGATGACCAGGTGGGTCTCCGCCCGGGTGAGGGCGACATAGAGCAGCCGCTTCAGCTCGGCGAGCTCCCGGGCGGTCTCCTCTCCTTCATCGAAAAGGTCGGCGAGGGTGCCGATCCGCTCCACCTTCCCCAGCTCGCCGGTCACGATCGCCGCATCAAGGTGGTTCGGAAGGGAATACCCCGATATGGTTGAGAGTTTCTTTCCTCGACTGCGGACTCCGCTTCCGGCATTGGCGAGGACGACGACGGGAAACTCGAGCCCCTTGGCCCCGTGTACCGACATGATCTGGACCCCCTCCTCTTTTTCCCTGATCAGATCCATCTCCTCCAGGCGTTCATTCCGCCCTAGGCGCTCCCGAAGATAATCGAGGAACTCGCTGAGGGTCCTACCTTCCTCCTGAAACGTCTGGGCGAGTCGATAGAACAGCTCGTAGTGCTCGATGTAGGCGTGGTAATGGGGGTTCTGGATGTAGTGGTGGGCGTATCCGCTTTCATGCCACAGCATGAACACGAGGCGCTCCAGGCGCTGGACGGTCGCCGCCTCCTTCAGCTCCTCGAAGAAGCTTTTCGTCTGAAGAAGTTTGCTCCGGTCGACCTCGGAAAGGGTGTCGACGACGGTGAAGAGTTCCTCGCTTTGAAGAAGGTCGACCAAGGCGCCGTCGTCGATGGAGCAGAACGGCGAGCGAAGCACCACCGCGTAGGAGAGCCGGTCCGAAGGATGGACCAGCAGCTGCAGCATGGCGTAGAAGTCGTTGGTGATCGCCTCCAGAAAGAAGGAGCGGGCCATCAGGACCGTATAGGGGATCGAAAACAGCCTCAGGGCCCGCTCAAGGTGAAGCTGGTTCGAGGTGGAGCGAAGAAGAATCGCAATCTCGTGCGGCTTGGGCTTTCGAGGAGGCCCGTTTTTCGAGGGGATGAGATATTCGTCGCCGTTGAGGATATGGTCGATCTTTGCAGCCAGATGATACGCCTCGGCAAGCGAATCCTCCGCCGGCTCCTCCTCGTCCGGTTCGGCACCCGCTGCATACGGCTTGATCGCCAAGGTGATCTTCGGATCGATTCCTTCCTTTGGCTCCCGGAACTCCAAGGGTTCGAAGTCCGCCTCGAAGGGTTCGCCCCCGTTCTTCATGATCGACGGGAAGATCTCATTGAACCAGGTGATCAGGCCCGGTTCGCTCCGGTAGTTCCTGGGCAGCTTGACGCTCACTCCCCCGATCGCCCGAAGCTCCTTCGCCAACATCTTGAACACGGAGACGTCGCTGCCCCGGAAGCGGTAGATCGACTGCTTCTCGTCTCCGACGAAGAAGAGCTTGTCCCGCGAAAGATCGGAAACGCCGGGAATGCCGTCCGCTTCGGATCTCTCTTTCTCCGCAAGGAGATAGAGAAGATGCTTCTGCTCCTCGTTGTTGTCCTGGAACTCGTCGATCATGATGTAGCGATATGCCTGCTTGTAGAAGGCGCGGAGCTCCTTGTCGTCGGTGAGCGTCTTGACGGCGAGACTGGAGACGTCCGCAAACGTTACGATCGATGTGGCCCGCTTTTGGACCCGGTGTTCTTCAAGGAACTTGGCGACGAACTCGACGATGGGCTCAAGGTTCTCCTCATTGAGGAAAAAGGCGGCGCAGACGGCGAGCTTCCTGCGGATGTCGAGATACTCCTCCTGGGCCTCGCGAATCGCTACAAGAGTCGGATTCGTTGCATTGCTCCTGATTCTATTGAAGTATCCAAGATTCCCGACAAGCGCCTTCCAGATCGCCTCCTCATCCCCCTCCTCGAGAAGCTTCAGCCATATTTGGGTGAACCCGGCGATCTTTTCGATGGTTTTTCCCGTTCCTCCCGGCACAAGATCCTGAAACGTGGTCAGGAGCCATTCAAAGCGGACCAACATCCGCTGATACGCTTCCCGGACCGCCGTCCGGATCTCATCGGCGACGCGCTTGGCCTCGAACTCGACGCCCATCGGATAGTTCTTCGAAAGGACGAGAAGAACCTCTTCGACGAGGTCGTTCGGCGAGTAGATGCCGCTGAGCAGCTTCGCCCCCTGATTCTGTGGAATCGCCTCCAGCAGCTCGCGCGCCACCCGCCGGGCGAGATCGAGGTTCGCCTCGTCATCCACCCGGAACTCGGGGCTCAGCCCATGCTCGTGGGCGCTGCCCTTCAGGACCTGGGCGCAGAAGGCATCGATCGTGCTGATCGGGGCGCTGGAAAAGGACGCGAGCTGAGAGCGGATCTCCTCATCGTCGTTGCAGAGGGAGAGGTGGTCGTGGATCCGGCGGTGCATCTCCCGGG
>JAAZJI010000048.1 GCA_012800465.1 Spirochaetales bacterium | reverse complement strand
GATCCATCGGGATGATGAGGGCGTTGGCAATGAGCGTCTTCATGTTGTCATCCTAGCATGAAAACGCTAAACAGTCACCTTGTTCCGTTTAATCTTTTTGGTGCTCGTCATGTCCATCGGCTTGTCGATGATCGTGAGCCGGGTGATCTTCTTGTAGGCCGCCAGCTGCTGATTCACCTCGGTGACCACCCGGTCGAGCTCCTGTCGGATGTCCCCCTCCCTTTCTGCGAAGTAGTCCGGTGACGGGTAGATTACCGCCTCGATCAGTTCGCTGGGGATGTCCTTGTCCTCCTGATAGCCACGGATGAGAATCTGCTCGACCTGGTCGTGCAGCTGGAAGAGATCCTCGATCTCCTCGGGATACACGTTTTTCCCTCCCTCGGTGACGATCACGTTCTTGACCCTGCCTTTGAGGTAGAGGTAGTTGTCCTTGTCCAGATAGCCGAGGTCGCCGGTCTTCAGATACCCTTCCTCGTCGAAGAGTTCGGCGGTATGTTCGGGATCCTTGTAGTATCCGCTCGTTACGTTCGGACCCTTCACCCGGACTTCACCGACTCCAGAATCGTCCTTGTCGGCGATGATCATCTCGACGAGGGGAAAGACCATCCCGACCGAATCGACCTTGAAGCGGGAGACGGGGTTGAGGGTGAGGATCGGGGAGGCCTCGGTGAGCCCGTAGCCCTGGATGAAATCGATCCCAAGCTGCTGATACTGGGTGAACACCTTCGGAGAGAGCGGGCCCGCTCCGCAGATGCAGATCCGGTTGTGCTCCAGCCCGAGCTTGGAGAGGAGGAGCTTGTCGAACGCCTTTCGCAGGGGATTCCACGCAAGATGCTTCTTGAAGAATCCGTTGACCTTCATCATCGATCGGATGAGGGCGTAGGTCACGACCCCTTTCTTCCTCACCTGCTTCATCATTCCGGCAAGAATCTTGTTGTAGAGAAGAGGGATCCCCATGAAGACGGTGATCCTTCCCTTCTTCATGTCGTTGATCATCTTGCTGACGACGATCTCGTGGCCGAAGACGCACTCCGACCCATGGGTGATCGACTCGAGCAGGACCGCGGTGCAGCTGTAGGAGTGGTGAAGGGGCAGCAGCGCATACAGGACATCCACTTCGCTGATCTGAAGGAAGATCCCGTCGCACGCCTGGAAGACGTCGCTGACGAGGTTGCCGTGGGTGAGCATCGCCCCCTTCTCATTGCCGGTCGTTCCGCTGGTGAAAAGGATCGCCGCAAGGTCGTTCTCCGTCCGCTTGACCCGTTCGGCCGGCTTCTTCGGCCGAAGCGTCTGATAGGAGGCGACCGAGGCGGTGGGATCGGTGAGGGAGACGATCCCTTTGAGGTTCTTCACCCAGGGTTCTTCCTTGTTCAGCTGATTGATGACCGCGGCATCGGCGAAGACGAACGATGCCTCGACGAACTCGCCGAGAGCATGGACGCGGTCGATCGGCATCTGGTTGTCCAAAGGGACGACCACCGCCCCTGCCCAGAGGACTGCGAAGTAGGAGAGGGCCCAGGCGGGGGAGTTCTTCCCGTTGATGACCACCTTGTCGTCCGTCTTGATCCCCGCTTCGACCAGGTGCGAGCCGAGGCGCCGGACCTCCGACCACACCTCCTCCCAGGTGAGCGTCGTGCGTTCGGGGTTGAAGACGGTGAATCCGTTGCGCGCGGGGAACTTCTCTTTCGTGATGAAGAGCAGGTCGAGAATGGATGGCCATGTCCCTTCGAAGAGGACGCCCCGATATCGATCCAGAACATTCCAGGAATGGTTCATGATAGGCTCCTGTCTCTCCACTAGTACGAATCTACTAGGGAGTTTCTGTGTCAGAGTGTATAGAAGTCTCCATAATTGTCAAGAATTTGGGGCTCCGATATCGGGAATAGTAGAAATATACTAGGGCATGGAAAGGCATCTTTGGCACGACGGCTCTTCATGTGTCCGGCCTGTCGGCGTCGATCGGTCGCCTTGAGCTTTGAGGCGTTTTGTGCCAAGGTTGGGGTGGAGGACGGGATGTGAATTCATTGAGCAATGCGATCGTTCGTCGGACTAGGGATTTCGCCAACCAGGTGGATTCGCTGCGCTTCAGCTGTGACTGCTATATCTACAACCCTTTGGACTATGCCTGGCCGATGATGGAGACCTATATCAGACGGTACCTCGCCCGACCGGTGAAAGCCGTGTTCCTCGGGATGAACCCCGGGCCGTTCGGGATGGCCCAGACGGGGATCCCCTTCGGGGAGATAACCGTCGTGAAGGAGTATCTTAGGATCGAGGAGGAGATCGGAAGACCGCTTGTCGAACATCCCAAGCGGCCGGTGCTCGGACTTGAGACCCGGCGCAGGGAGGTCAGCGGACAGCGGCTCTGGGGTCTGATCCAGGAGTATTTCCCCGATGCCGCCGAGCTCGTCGGAGCGGTCGGAGTCATCAACTACTGCCCGCT
>JAAZJI010000047.1 GCA_012800465.1 Spirochaetales bacterium | reverse complement strand
TCCTTCGTTTTCTAAGTAAAATTTTCAATCATTTATTTTACTTACAAACAGGGTTAGACCTCTAAGTAACATGTATTTTCCCATAGAGGCTCTTGCACAATTGAAAAAGCCCTGTATTTTTTCCTGATTCAAATGCTCTTACGCTGAAGAGTCTTCGGGCAAACGGAATGGCATACGACCCGTTTAGGTTGAGAGCATGTGCATATCACCAAACCCTCGGTGTTGCCGGGCTGCTATTGGGGTTATCTTTCGAAGAATGCATGAGGTTTTTGAAAAAGCATGCTCCTATCCGAAGAAAACGCCCCATTGAAGATCACAATGGGCCCACATGCCTCTTCAATGCTTCGACCAGATAGGTGTTCTCTTCCTTCGTCCGGACCGCCAGACGGATGCATTGCCTTGGAGCGATTCCCTTCTTTTGGGAGAGGTCTTTGATCAGAAGCCCCTCCTCTTCAAGGAGCCTGACCGCCAGGTCATGGGAGGAGACGGGCGCATGCACTTCACAGAGGATGTAGTTCGCCCGGGAAGGGAACACGGTGAGGTTCGCCACCGATTCAAGCTCCTTCTCAAATTGGATCCGGGCTTCCTTGATCAGCTTCAGGGAGCTTTGGTAGCTTGATCGGTACTTGCCCCAGATCTGCATGAAGTACTCTGCGAATGAGTTGATGTTCCAGATTGACATCTCCTTGGAGATTCTTTTCATGATCTTCTCATTTGTCGTCGCGAGCACCCCGAGGCGAAGGCCGGGAACCCCGAAGGATTTGGAGATCGATTTGATGACGACGAGGTGGGGGTTTTTGTCAAGAAGCTCCTGGTCGAACAGCGTCTCCGTTTCGGAGAAGTCGCTGAACGACTCGTCGACGACCAGCACGATTCCTTCTGTCTTGCTCCACTGGATCATGCGGTCCAATGCTTCATTGGTGAGACAGAAGCCGGTTGGGTTCTCCGGATTGACCAGAAGCAGCATGGAAAGATCCTTGCCGGCGTAGAAGGAGATGATCTCCTCGATCTGATAGGAGAAATCGGGATTGGAAGGAGTGAACACCAGAAGCTGTTCCTCCTTCGCCCGGTTGCGGTACTCGTCGAAGGAGGGAGCCGTCAACCCGATCTTCCCTGCTTCCGTCTCCATGAGCCCCTTGATGAGTTCGGCGGCCCCGTTGCCCACCATCACCGAGGGAACCCGAAGACCATAGTAGTTCGCCGCCAGAAGATTGTTGACCGTCTGTCCCGATGGGTATTGGCGAAGCAGGTGTTCAAAGCTCTTCTGGAGCTCGTCTACCAGTTTTTGGGGCGGAAAGTACGGGTTCACGAGGTAGCAGAAATCGACGATCCTTCCGAAGCGCCAAAATCCGCCATAGCGGGCGTTGATCCGCGCAAAGCGCTTCTCCGGGTCGGTTTCAAAGAGGATCTCGGCGATGTCCAGATCCTGGATGTCGTCGATCTCGTACCACTTCTCGTCTTCCAGGACGAGGGCGTGCATCCATGGCTCGGACAGCTGGGCGATGACCTTCAGGACCTGCTCGTAGTACTCGTTGTGCCCAAGGGCGGTGCAGTAGGCTTCGAGAAAGGGAACGTAATGAGAAGTCAGGAACTCTCTGCTGAAGCGGTAGATGTTCACCGTCTTATAGTAGGCATCGGTATCGGAGAAGCTGAACTGGCGCTTGTCGAGAAACGCCTGGATCCTGTTTTGGCAATCGAGGGTGACGACCGTTCCATCCATCCACGATTCCCAGGGCGCGACCAAGACGGCGTTGGGCGAAGAGAAGGCCGCGAGCTTCTCCAGGATGCCGTTTTCGATGATCAGATCCGATTCCAGAAGGAGGGTATCCTCCTGAAGGAGATATTCCTTGGCCAGGTAGAGGGAGTAGATGTTGTTGGTCCTGTCATAGATCGGGTTGTCGACGAATACGATCGGGGTGTCGATCGACAATGTGTCCACGAACGAGACGAGTTTCTCTCCCTTATAGCCCACCACCAGGACGATCCTGCTCAAACCGAGCCGGTCGAGCTGTCCGAGGACCCGTTCGATGAGGGTGGTTCCGTTGACCTCGACCATGCATTTCGTATTGTCCTTCGTCAGTTCCCTCAAACGCTTGCCCATTCCGGCCGCCAGGATGATCGCCTGCATCGCTTCCCTCCTTCCGCGCACCCTTACCCTATCATACACCTGTTCAAAAGACGATTGATTTCAATCCCTCTGTCTATCGTTCTGGATAAACGTCACACAATGGCCTGGGCTCTGGCTCGTACCGGTACCATTTCCTTGAATCTGTTTTGCAATTGTATCTCTTGGTATATATTGTTCTCTCCTTTCATGTCTTCAATGGAAACAACCAGCGCATATGGAACATCACGATCTTTATCTTGCCATCGAGAAAAAAGCTCGAGCCATACTTGCCAATCTCCACCATTGAAGGTTGTGAATAGTTTGCTGAATTGACAGCAAACATCCCACTTTTGTCTTCCTTCTTTGAACATGGGCTGAACGGTTTTCAGGTTTTTTTCAGAATCGCCTGTTTTACGGAGGGAAGCACGAATGAATGCACCTACATATTCGGTTCCTTTTGTTCTGTCTACCGGAGGTTGAGACAAACATGTAACGGTCACTTTAGCGACGTTCCGCCCCCGTTGATTCGCCAGAACTGATGGCATGTAAAAGGTTACCCGCTCTTTCGTTGTTCGATTTAATGACCCTGTCCGTAAAAAGGTCACTCGATGATCGCTTGAAAACTTACAGCCTTGTACATCGGATATTCCCCTTCCATACAAATTACGCATTTCCCGCAACTTTTTATCATTCATCTCTTTTTCACTCCACAGAGGACGGGCGTTGTGATACAGCAATGCTTTGGCTAAAAGTGGATTGTTTTGAGCGGTTTCTAAAATCTCCGCGAGATCGCCGCTAATGATAGGAGCACTAAAACTGGTTCCGCGTTGGGGTGAAATGACACCTGTCCTGCACATTGACAGGCTATACTCGTCAACAGGTGTATTTCCTCTTCTTAGTATTGTTCCCGCATATGCCGTCATATCCGGTTTGCTAAACCCTCTGAAACCCGGTCCTCTTCTGCTGTACGGCGCAATCTGATCTTTCTGCGAGATGCTATGTTCATGATCTTCGCCAACGACGGCTCCAACGACAACAGAAAGCATTGAATCTGCAGGGGAAGAGATCACACTGTCATCATTATCAAGGATTTCTTCCAAAGACCAACCCAGTCTCCACAATTCATGATTGCCTGATGACACAACAAAGAGACAGCCTGTACTGAGTTGCAATTCGTCCAATTCATAACCGAGAATACTCATTTCATCGCTATTGATTGGTTGATCTGAATTTGCCGAAAGGTTGAAGATCTTGCAGATGGATGCATATTTATTACAAGCCTCTTGAATACGCTTGATAAAAACATCTTCAGCAACCCCCTCTTTATCCATGATGTTGCAATCGATCACTCTGGCCCTAGGTTTGATCGTGTGTCCACCGGTTGACGGAAAGTTTCGAAAGACGACAAGACTCGCTACCCTCGTACCATGATTTGAATCACCATCTAGTAAACCGGTTGGCGACCAACGCTCTACCACAAGATGGCTGAGCCGTTCGGGAAAGCCGATCCCGCTATCAAGTATTCCCACAATTGGCAGAGAATCGATATCTACGTCATCCGACAGATGAAATTCATCGATGGTTAACTTGATTGGTTCACTAGATGGAACACGAAAAAAACGTGTTTCTTCAATTCGATATATCGCTGAATCATCCTCAAATCTCTTTAGGAATGAGGGTTGTAGTGTGGCACGAATCACCGGGGTACCATCGGATAATTCATACGCAGATGTTTTCTTTTCACCCAGTTTATCATTGAGATTAACAAGGATCTTTTCATACTCATCTTTCCGAAGGTTTGGTAGCAGCATGAGTTGAACATCAATACGTTCAGGAAGAGGCTCCTCACCTGCCATCCTTTTTTTGAGTCCACTTGAATGTTTCTCAACACCTGAGTATGGTTCAAAATCCTCGACGATATCAAGGTAGCTCCTGTTTTGTCCGCTCTGTATATACCTGTCAATTTTTTCTGACAATGCCTCAAATCGACTTTTTGAGGTTGTAACAACAGCCTTGTTCATCGTTTTTACGGCTTTTACATCAAGCCCGGCAGATGTAAACAAATTTGACTGGTCTTGGATTTTGTACTTTTCAGGCAGTAAGATCTGAAATACCATCAAATCCAATGGTGCCAATGAATCATCTTCGATTTTTTCATAATAGATTTCTTTGATTCTCGTTAGGGATGAACTCAATTTTTCTCCATGTGCCGAATAGGAGATGTCTCGGGGTCTGGATCGAGCCTGCAATGTTTTGACTAATCGGGTTACCTCCTCTTCAGGAATTAAGAAATGATTCTTTGTATCACTCATTTTTTTTGTTCTCCTTTTCGTCCGCCCTTTTTTTGAATTGATAGCTTATCGTTGATTTCGGTATTCCGGTTATTTCTTCAAGCACTCGTAGGGAAACACCGGAGTCGTTCAAATGCTTCAATGCGGTCATGTACTCTTTATGTTCTTTTCCGGCGAACAGCGAACGATTGCCGAGCCACGCTTCTACAAGGTGCTTGAAGCTGACATCATCTTCATACCCATCCAGGATTGCCCGTTTTGCCAATGACTCAACAAAATTGACGATATCCGATCCATTCATTCCTTTCGTCAAGACGACAGCTTGATGAATATCCATATGTGAATTTGGCAATAGTCTTGAAAGATTACGTTCGATCAGCTGGCGACGTTGCTCGTCATTGGGATAGTCGATCAGTATTGTCCTCTCGAATCGTCTCCAAACCGCAGCATCAAGCAATTGCTCGTGATTGGTGGCTGCGATGAGCATGACATGTGATGGTAGCGTATCGAGGTTTTGCAGGAGCGTCGTTACTATTCGCTTCAATTCACCCAACTCATTTGAGTCGTCACGTTTTTTTGCAATTGCATCAAACTCATCCAAAAAAAGAATGATCCTCCTGTTCCTCACATAGTCAAAGATTTTTCTGATGTTCGTTCCCGTCTGGCCTAAATAGGATGAAACGAGACCGTCCAGCTTCACATATGCGATATCCAAGCCCAGCTCCTTTCCGATGGCATGGGCGGTGATCGTTTTGCCACAGCCGGGCGGACCGAACAACAGGAGTCGATTCGTAGGCGAGATACCTCTGGAAATCAAGCTGTCAGCCTTCTTCTGTTCCTCAATGATCTGATGAATCGCTTCTAATGTATTGGATGGAAGGGCGACATCCTTCAATGAAATGGTAGAATGCACAATTTCCAACAATTCAAGACCATTATCCTTATCCTGAGGCAATGTATATGCGGATTGAGAAGTAAACATCGTTTTACCGGGCGCCAATGAGGAAGTGCTGAATCCATCTTTGTCATAGGCATTTTTCAAGGCCATCGACAACGGAAGATTGCCTTTCTTGGCTTCATCATCGGCAAGCGTATCAAGCGCAGCTTTAAATTTGCTCTCCGAACCGGAGCAATGTGCTTTTATCAAATTGATCACCAAGTTAGATTTCAATGTGCCATTCCCTCTTGAATGTTGGACATGACTGTCCTACAAGATAATATTAGCACTTTAATCAACTGTATTCAATTAAATTATTGGACAATATTGGACAAACGGTTCATTCCCACCCTTGACCAAAGCTATTCTTTCTTCTTCTTTCCAATGATCTTCCTGGCGACTGAAACGATCTCGGAAAACTCGGGTCGTCGGAACGACACCCCCAGATAGAGCAGATTGGGAAGAATCGCGCATACTCCGAACAACGCGACCAGAGTGGCGAGATTCGAGGAGAAGCGGATATACCCGCCCACCTTCCACGTCGCCCATCCGATCAGCAGCGTGCTTGCTGCATAGATGATGAAGCGCATGAAATAGTGACGGACGGGTTTCTTCAGGCCATGGCGGAAGAGGATATACGGCTCGAACCACGAGCTCGTGAGCAGACTGCTGAGACTTGTTCCGATGAACACTCCGATGACCCCGTACCGTCCTGCAAGCCAGATCGAAGCGAACAGATTGATCAACGCCTCAAAGATCGGCTTGTACCGATTCTGCCAAAAGAGCCCCATCGAAGAGGTGAAGGTGCGGACCGAGCTCAGGACCCCGGTCAGGTAGAAGTTGAGCACGATGACGAACACGGTGCTCATGGGGAACGTATACCCCGGACCGAGCCACAGGTCGATGAAGGGATTGAGCAGGATGAACAAGCTGATCGAACAGAACCCGACAAGCCATCCGATGAAGAAATCCAGTGTCACGAAGGTGCGAACATACGTCTCCTCGTTCTCTTCCACGACCAGATTTCCGATGCTCGCCAGAATCGAGGTGTTGAACATCCCGATCACGTTGCTGATCGCGATGACGAGCATGTAGTAGCCGCCGTAGATTCCGGCGCTCGCCAGATCGACGAACCGGACGATCAGGATGTTGTCCGTTCCGCTGACGACGATGGTCCCCGCTTTTTGAGAGGCGAGCGCCACCACGTTCTTCCTGATCCGCTGCACCTCCACCTTCGGCAATTTCATTCGTACCGGTTCGGTCAGGCACGGGTAGATTCGGTTGATCCTGCGCGTGATGAGGAGGTTCTCGATGATTGTCTTGAAGAGGACCACGAGGAGATAGAGAAGATATGACCGGGTCAGAACGATCAGAGCGATCTGCAGGGCATATTTGCCGACCTCAAACCCATACCGGTAGGCGCTGTCGACATACTTCTTCTGGTCGGCATAGAGGATCAGCCGCTTGTGCCCGAGGAAGTACCCCACTCCGGCATCGATGATGTAGAGCGCATAATAGACCTTCAGACGGGGGATATCCGGAGCTTCCTTGAGAATGACGAAGAGGAACGGGGTCATGGAAAGTCCGACGACCAGCACGAACGACCCGACGACGTAGTTCGTCTTTCTGACGACTCCCATCAGGGATTTCACCAGCTCGGTGTCACCGGTGGCCAAGGGACGGTAGAGGCTGTAGGTGATCGCGGTGCCGATTCCCAGCTCGGCAAACGTCAGCAGGGAGAAGATGTTGAAGAACAGCCCGTTCAGCCCAAGATACTCGATCGAGAGGTAGTGGACGAACACCCTTCGGGCGATGAAGTTGAGAAGATATCCGACAAGGAGCCCGACCGCCCCCACCGTGACGCTTTTTCTTGAATTATCGATCCGTGACATATCTTCAAACGAGCACCCTGCGCTTCATGCTCCGTCTGCTCCTCTTTCTGTCAAAATACCAGCCTCTCTGCAAAAAACCAACCCTCATGCCTCCAAGCGATTGTAAAGCCGGAAGAACTGGACTACATTTCCGGATATGAGTACCGACTCAGAGATGATGTTCTCGGTGATATTGCCCACCTATGACGTGGCCCGATACGTCGAACGGGCGATCATCTCCCTCCAAAGCCAGAGCTTCAAAGCCTTTGAAATGATCTTTGTCGACGATTGCGGCACCGATGGAAGCATCGAGATCGTCGCCCGGCATGCCGAAACGGATCCGCGGATCCGCATCGTGCGGCATGAACGAAACCGGGGAACCTATCACGCCCGAAAAACGGGCGTCGAACATGCACTCGGGAAATACATCATCTTTCTCGACCCGGATGACGAGCTGGATGAGCATTGTCTGAGCCAACTCTCCGAACATCTCCATGGTTCGCCTGCATCGGTAATCTTCTATGGTGTGAAAACCGTCCCCCCTCCCCCATGGTATAAACCATCGACACGGTCGTTTCCCGTCCGGTCAAAAGAGCG
Organism: Spirochaetales bacterium; assembly: GCA_012800465.1. Lineage (GTDB taxonomy): Bacteria > Spirochaetota > Spirochaetia > Sphaerochaetales > Sphaerochaetaceae > Sphaerochaeta. The sequence continues at coordinate 847 of JAAZJI010000047.1, read as the reverse complement.
CCTGCTGGAGAGCATGTTCAGAAAGACGATCGGCGGATACGCCTTCACGACGCTGGGAACCCCCGGGAAAGCCTACGACCGGAAGCTGCTCCTGGCGGTCTATGACGAGCTGGCGATACCCGATGACTTTCGCTATGTGTTCTCCGAAGACAGCGTGGTGCTCTTGGCATGCGCGATGGAAGACCCCGTCTTCCGTTCAGTCGGATATGACGGATACATCTACCATCTGAACCCTTCGGCGATCACCAGCAAGAAGCGGATGAGCTCGCGTTCTCAATTCATCTTCGACCAGGTCGCCTTCACGATGGACAAGCTCCAACACCTGATCAATCGCCATCACCTCACTAAAAGCGAGTGCGCGTTCCTTCACCACTACATCCATCACAATACCAAAAGCGAGCTCCTTTTGCTGAAGCGGTTCGATTCAAGCGGCGCCCGCTATTTCACATCCGTCGCTTCCGCCTTTTTCGCCCGGCCAAGGCTCAAACACGCGGCGATGATGCTCTTCTTTGTGGTGACGCTCGGTAGAAAAAGACTCTAACAGCCCGGATACGCAGTATTTTTACAACTTTCCTCCCCGTTTCTTCTCCATGACAATGAATCCAAACCATTTACAAGGAGCATGTCATGGACAAGAAACAAGAAGAAACGAAGAAGATGGGGAAAGCCCAAATCGCCATTCTTTCCACCTTCGCGCTCGTCGTCACCGCCCTTTCGGTGTTCGGGTGCTACGGATGCAGCTATCATCCGGTCACTCCCCCGACCCGGGAAGAGGCTCTCTCGATCGTCGAGCGGATCAAGGGAACCGTGTGGGAACTGGATGAAGCCGGAGAAGTGAAGACGATCG
>JAAZJI010000046.1 GCA_012800465.1 Spirochaetales bacterium | reverse complement strand
ATGAAGAAAAGGCGAAGGCCCGGTTCGACGAGTTGAACGAAGAGCTCTACAGCTCCGCCTTCAATGCCCACCGCTTCGCGAATATTCTCATGCCGATGATGGGCAATATCGGCTACATCCAATACGTCCTCGTCGCCATCGTCGGAGGTTTGCTGGCAATCCATGGAACCGGTGCGATCACCCTCGGAACGATCGCCGTCTTCCTCCAGCTCAGCCGGAACATCAACCGACCCATCACCCAGATGGCCAACCAGCTCAACAGCGTAGCGATGGCCCTTGCGGGAACGAAGCGGATTTTCGACCTTCTCGACCAGGAGAGCGAGATCGATGAAGGATCGATCCGGCTGGTGAACATGTGCAAAGACAACCCCGACTCCGTCCAAGTGGAGAAACAGACCGGATGCTGGGGGTGGAAGGATGGAGAGAAGATCACCCGCCTTCGCGGTGTCGTCGAACTTGAGCACGTCGATTTCAGCTACGTCGAAGGCAAGCAGGTTCTGCACGATGTCACCCTGACGGCGGATGCGGGGAAGAAGGTCGCCCTCGTAGGCGCGACCGGTGCGGGCAAGACCACGATCACAAACCTGATCAACCGCTTCTACGACATCGACGGCGGAACGATCCACTATGACGGGATTCCGATCCGAAGAATCAAAAAAGCGGACCTGAGGCGCTCCCTCGGGGTCGTCCTGCAGGAGGTGAACCTCTTCAGCGGGACGGTGATGGAGAACATCCGGTACGGCCGCCTGGACGCCACCGACGAGGAGGTCGTCGAGGCGGCGAAGCTCGCCAACGCCGACTACTTCATCTCCCACCTGCCGGAGGGGTATCGGACCGAACTGAGGGGGGATGGTTCCTCCCTCTCCCAAGGTCAACGGCAGCTGATTTCGATCGCCCGGGCGATCGTCGCCGATCCGCCGGTCCTCGTGCTGGATGAGGCTACCTCCTCGATCGACACCCACACCGAGGAGATCGTTCAGAAGGGGATGGATGCGCTGATGGAGGGACGGACCGTCCTGGTCATCGCCCACCGCCTCTCGACGATCCATAACTCCGACCTGATCATCGTCCTTGAGAACGGATCGATCATCGAGTCGGGAACGCACGACGAGCTGATCGCCCAACAAGGTCAATACTGGCGCCTCTATACGGGAGTTTTCGAGCTGGAATAGGTGACCAGAACGACTCCCAGCGCAACGGCGACCATCGCTCCGAGAAGCCGGACTCCGGCGATCGATTCCTTGAGGAAGAGGCCTGAGAGAATCGCTCCGAAGACGGGAATCAACGAGTTGTAGATCGTGATCGAGCTGACCTTGTTGTACTTGAGCAGGCCGGTCCAGATGGAGAACGCGACCGAGCTCAGCGCCGCGAGATAGAGCATCAGCATATATCCTTTGAAGTCGCTTCTCGGAAAGCCCGCTCCCATCAGAAGACCGATCGCAAGGAGAACGATCCCGCCGACGGTCAGCTGCAACCCGGTAAGGAGAACCGGATCCACCTCCTTGGCGATATGTTTCGAGTACAGCCCGCTTGAAGAGTGCAGAAGAGCGGCCAGAATGATGAACCCCTCCCCTTGGATCAGAAAGGAGAAGGTGAGATCCCCGTCAAGATTCACGAAGATCACCGCGCTGAACCCCAGCACGACTCCGATCCCTTTGCGGAGGGTGATCTTGTCATCGGCGTAGACGAAGTGGGCAAGCAGAGCGCTGAAGAAGACCGACGAAGCGTTGATGATCGCCCCTTTCGAGCCGCTCGTGTAGGAGAGACCGATATAGAAGAACGAATAGTGGATCGTGGTCTGAAGCAGACCGAGGATGACGATCTGCTTCCAATGGCGTCTTTTAAGGGTTCGGATTCCTTCTTGGCTCTTGCCCATCAACGGGCGAATCGCCAGGACGAGCAGGCCGCCCAAGGTGAAGCGCAGTCCGGCATACGCCATCTTCGCCGCGGTATCGTCGCTTCCGACGTGAAAGAGCCGGTAGCCGATCTTGATCGCGGGATAGGCGCTGCCCCACAGGAGGGTGCAGAAGATGGCCAGCAGCGCGGCGACGGCCGGCCTGGTGAGGATCGATGGTCTGTCGTTCATGAAAGAATCTCCGTGGCGAACGCTTCCAGGCTTCCGTGGCGGAAGGAGGAAAGCGGGGTGTTGTGCGGGTTGATCAGACAATCGGTGACGAGATAGGTCTTCATTCCCAGCTCGAGGGCGACCATGTCCTCGACGACGTCGTTTCCCACCATCAGACAGCGGGCGGGATCGAGGCCCAACCGATCGACGACCTGTCGATAATACCCCGGATGGGGCTTGGTATACGAGAACTCCTCGTAGGTGGTGACGCAGACGAAGTCCTCCTCGAACAGGCCCGCCCAGCGCATCCGCGTGAGGGTTCCCACCTTCGGAAAGACCGGGTTCGTCGCCAGGACGAGGCGATATCCCCCGGAAGCGAGGCCATCGACGATCGTCCGGGCAAGCGGCGTGGGAGCGGCATGCTCGACCAGCGTTTCGAACATTCCCTCATAGAAGGGGAGAAAGCGTTCATTCATCTCTTGGGCATCGTACCCGGTGACGGAGGCGAAGACCGAATCGAAGCGCTCCTTGTTGGTCATCGCCCCGTCGTTCGCCATCATCGCCCGCAGCCCCGCCTGAAGGCCCCTTCCCATCACCTGCGCATCGTACCCCAGGAGGGCGCTCTGCCGTGAAAACAGCTCGAAATACCCCAAGGCAAACCGGTCCTGGTTCAAGGGGAGCAGGGTTCCGTCCAAGTCGAAGAGGACCGTATCGATATCGGTGATCATGGCCGGATTGTACGAACTTTCATTCATCGGGGTCAACTCGGGACATAAAAAACCCCCAAGGAAAAGGAGGTTAAACCTT
>JAAZJI010000045.1 GCA_012800465.1 Spirochaetales bacterium | reverse complement strand
GTTTGCGGGGACATGCCCCGGCGACAGGCAGATCGTCAATGCCGGCATGGGAAGGTTTTCTTCGTAATGATTGTTCCAGGAGATCATCGTCATCGCCGCCGTGCCGCCGAAAGAGATGCCGAGAACACCGATCTTTTCGTGGCTGTAGGCATCCAGCATCGTCCGGTAGGTTTCAAAGATCATCTTATACGCTTCTTTTATGGGATGTTTCGTCGAAGGGGGATAGAACGGGTAGTAGATCTCGGCATCCACCCGACGAAGGAGCTTTCGGGCAAGGACGAGCTGATGCCGACAATAGTCGTACACGCCTCCTCCGCCGCATATGTAGAGGATCGCCGTATCCGGCATTGATCCTTTCTTCTTCATGCGGAGACAGTGGTGGCTTCCCTTCCCGGTATGGATCCCGATGTCTTCATAGATGATGTTCCCGTCCTTCGGAACGGAAAAGACCTGCTTCTCGTTGTGCGCTTTGGCGTGGGCATGGATTTCTTCCACATCCTTCAGCGGGGGACGGATGTAGCCGGCCACCCGGAGAATACCCATGATGATGTCGTTGCTGATGCTCATGAAACTCCTTTGCCGGATCATGCCTTGATGAAATGCAGGATCGCGATCTCCTGCCGGAAGGGGAGACTCCTGTTCTCGAGGGCCCGGACCACCGAAGCGACGAAGGATCGGTCATCGATTCCGAGGGCGGGCAGGTATGAGTTCTTCAGATACCCTTCAAGCTGATCCGCGGTGAAGATCCGGTTCTCGGTAAATGAGAGCACTTCCGTCGTTCCTTGGAACCCGTACGATTCGACCGCTTCCTCCAGCTCCTTCTCATCCCAATTTACCAAGGGGTCGGCTTCGTCGGCGTAGATGACCGCTTCCGCTTCTTTGAGCAGGGGATGGGGGCAGAACTCGCTGAGGCGGGAGGAGCGGGAGGGGATGCTCTGGGCGATGTTCAGGGTGCCGCCGTCCACCAGCTTCTCAAATAACGGTTCCAGGATCTCTTTCTCCGCATGCAGGCGGGAGAGGATGTTTCGTCCGTAGATGTGCTCGAAGAGGAGTCGTCCATCCAAGGAGCGGAGAACCGGACCGGGATCTCCGACATGAATAATCGGTCGTTCCAGAACTTCGAGCGTGTTCGCATAGTGGTCAATCATCTCCTGTTGCCGCTTGTCGGCCACCTGGGCTACGCACAGCCCCTCCGGGGCGAGGCGCAGCGCCTCCCAGATCAGGAAGCCGCTGCCGGCGTTCGCGATGAAGACCCGGTCGCTTCGGCGAATGGTGTGGTCGCGAAACAGCGCTTTCCTGATGGATCGGAGAATCGTCGAGCGTTCGCCCGCCGACCGCTGGCGCCAGAGCGTCTCGACCTGTGAGGAGGGCGAATAGGAGAGGTGTTCGATGAACACGTCGCTTTGAATCGATTCCAACTGCTCCTCGCGGCGGGCCCGGATCTCGGAAGCGATCGAGGCCTCGTACCCCTGGTCGCCGGGGTGATAGAAGATCTTCCCCTGCAGCGCGACGGGGAGGTACTGCTGGGCGACCCAGTGGCCGCTGTAGGCGTGGGGATAGAGATACCCTTCACCGTGGCCGAACCCCTTGGCGTCGCGGCTGCTGTCGCGGAGGTGGTTTGGAACCTCCTGCCGAGCCTCCTCGGCGACGTTCTTCAGGGCGTCGAAGAACCCCATCGTCGAGTTGGACTTCTTCGTGGTCGCCAGGTAGAGAGCGGCCTGGGCGAGGTGGAAGCGGCCTTCCGGCAGTCCGATCCGTTCGAACGCCGCGGCGGCGGCTTCGACCACCACCAGCGCATCGGGATCGGCAAGGCCGATGTCCTCGGCGGCGCTGATCAGCATCCGTCGGAAGATGAACCGGGGCTCCTCGCCGGCGTGGACCATCCGGGCCAGCCAGTAGAGAGCCGCATCCGGATCGCTGCCCCTGATCGATTTGATGAACGCGCTGATCACGTCGAAGTGGTAATCCCCCTCCTTGTCATAGAGGACCGCCTTCCGCTGGATCGAGTCCTCGGCGGCGGCGAGGGAGATGTGTTTGGGCCTGCCCGGCTCGCCGGTCGTCTCGACGGCGAGCTCGATGGCGTTCAGGAGGGTCCGGGCATCACCGTCGCTGACGGCCACGAGGTGCTCCAGCGCCCCCTCCTCGAAGGTGATCTCATGGTTCCCGTAGCCCCGCTCCCTGTCGCCGAGGGCCTGATGGGCGATCTTCATCAGGTCCTCGGCGTTCAGCGGCTTGAGCTGGAAGATCCTTGAGCGGGAGACCAGGGCGGCGTTGACTTCGAAGAAGGGGTTCTCCGTCGTCGCCCCGATCAGGATGACCGTCCCGTTCTCCACCCAGGGAAGGAGGGCGTCCTGCTGGCTCTTGTTCCAGCGATGTACCTCGTCGACGAAGAGGATCGTCCCGCGCTGATACAGATCGAGGCGTTCACGCGCCGCATCGATCTCGAAGCGAAGCTCCTTCACTCCGCTGAGGACGGCGTTCAGGGTGGCGAAGTGCCGCCTGGTCGAGTTGGCGATCACCCGGGCGAGGGTGGTCTTCCCCGTTCCCGGAGGGCCGTAGAAGATCACCGAGGAGAGCCGATCCGCCTGGATCGCCCGTCTGAGGAGCCGTCCTTCCCCGATGATCGCCTCCTGGCCAACGTACTCCTCCAGGGTTCGGGGTCTCATCCGATATGCCAGCGGCTGGGAATCGGGTTTTGCGGCAGAAAACAGTTCCATCACCGCACCTCGGTTTTTGGGCTGCGGAGGCGCTCCTCCTCATCGCCGAGGGCGGTGCAGTAGCGGTCCAGGTAGAGGAGCGTCAGATGCCCCTCGATATCCGCATCGGGGAGCGGAAGCTCCTCGATCTTAAGCAACTTGATGCTCTCCCGGTAGAGATGGTACCAGTCGATGAGGGCGGTCCACCGGTTCATCGCCGGCTTCAGGGCTTCGGCGAGGATCGGGGTGATGAGCGCAAGCAGCTCGTCGCGCTGTTCCCGCCGAAGGGTCGCGGCCCCCGAGCGGAGGGACGAAGCGAGCGCACGGTCATCGCTCCAGGAAATCTCCGTGATGACGGGCTCCAGGAGGGGAGCGATCTCCCAGGCGGTGAAGAGGAAGGCGCCGTTCACTTCATCCTTGAAGCGGGAGAGCTGTTCCGCAAAGAGAGGGATGCCGGTGATCAGGCTCATGGGAAGGGCGCTGTCCGGAAGAAGCTCCTCGACGGATTTCGCCATGATGCTCCTCGTGTCCAGCCCGTACGCCGCTTCGACCAGGGTGGTGACGAGCCGGCGATGGAGCTGTTCGCCCGCAAGGGGCTCCGCCTCCTTCGTCGAGGCGCATCCGCCCAGCAGAAGAAGGAAGAGAAGCATGGCGATTGCAACTGGCTTGGCCCGGCGAATCATCGGTGTTCGACTCCTTGTCATGGTCTTCATCAACTATATGATGTATTCACGAGAAGCGCAAAGCCTCTTTTGGTGCAATCGGCGAAGTGGGTGGAAAATATATTTAGGTAGGCCTAACAATCTACTTGCAACCACCTAAAAAACATGATATGCTCTCATTGTATTTAGGTGTGCCTAAAAAATAATTACGGCGAGGGGAGAAGATATGAGAAGGAACGTGACGGTAGGTATTGCGCTGCTGCTCCTGGGAGCTCTTGCGCTCATGACATCGTGCACCTCGGGTGACAAGGATCGGAAAACGGACGATCGGAGGAAAACCGTAACGGTGACCACCTCGTTCATCCATGACATGGTGCAGCATATAGCCGGGGACACGGTGAACCTGGAGCTGATCATTCCGCACGGAGTCGACCCCCACCTCTATCAGGCGAAACCTGACGATTTGGGAAAAATAACGAGGGCGGACCTTCTTCTTTATCATGGCCTGCATTTCGAGGGCAAGATGCAGGATATCCTGAAAAAAGACGGGCATGCGATAACATCGACGTTCAGGAAGGAGGATCTGATCACCATGGAGGAAGACGGGTTCAACGTCGTCGACCCGCATTTCTGGTTTGATCTGACTCTGTACAAGGAGGCATTCGTGAACACCTGCAACGAGTTGGTCCGATTGTTGCCCGAGGAAAAAGAGATCTTCGAGGAAAGAACGATCCGCCATCTCGAAGCATTGGATGCGCTGCACCATGAGACGGTGGAAAAAATCAATCGGATCGAGGAGACCTCCAGGTATCTGATCACTCCGCATGATGCCTTCAACTATTTCTCACGGTCGTATGCGATGGAAGTCGTCGCTCCGCAGGGGGTGAGCACCGAGTCGGAAGTATCGAATGCCGATCTGGAAAAGACCGCCCGGTTCATCGTGGACCACAGGATCAGATCCATCTTCACCGAATCGACCACCAATCCGGAAAAGATGAAAAAACTGCAGGAGATCTGCCGGTCGAAAGGCTTCGAGGTCGCCGTGATCCACGGGGATGGAAAGGAGCTGTTCTCGGACTCCTTGGCTCCGGTCGGGGAACCGGGAGATACGTTCATCGATATGTTCAGGCACAACGTGGATCTGATCGTGGACAATCTGACATGATCGTGTTCGGGGAGGGGATGATGAAGAAAGAAGTGGTCGGCATACGGAACCTCAATGTATCGTATGGCAAAAAGCGCGTGCTTTCCAATGTCGATCTGTCCATTCCCGACAATGTCAGATGTGCGATAATCGGTCCCAACGGTGCGGGAAAATCCACGTTGATCAAAGCCATCTTGGATCTGATCGAGCATGATGCCGCCTCCGTGAAGGTGCTGGGGAAGCCGCTTGATGAAGTCCGAAGCAGGATCGCCTATGTGGCTCAACGTTCAAATGCGAATCGGGACTTTCCGACCACGGTCTTCGACACGGTGCTGATGGGCAGGTATCAGCATCTGGGGTTGTTCAAAAGACCCGGGAGAAGAGATAGGGAAATCGCCCTGGAAGCGATCAGGGAGATGAGGATGGAAGCCTGCCTGGACCGACATATTTCACAGCTGTCCGGCGGGCAGTTGCAGCGGGTGTTCATCGCAAGGGCGCTCTGCCAGGATGCGGATCTGTACATCCTGGATGAACCCTTGGCGGGAGTCGACGAAAATACGGAAACCATCATCATGGATACGTTCATCGATCTGCAAAAAAAAGGGAAGACCATCATCGCGGTACACCATGATCTCAGCACGATCAGACACTATTTCGACTACCTGGTCATCCTGAACGAAGAAATAAAAAGCCACGGTCCCGTTGAGGAAGTGTTCACCAGGGAACAGGTGGATAAGGCGTTCAAGATGGAGATCGATGGACGGGAGGACCGGAAGGAGTGGGTTGCACGTGAAGATAATAGGCTCGTATACGTTTAACATCGTGGCTGCGGCAAGCGTCCTGCTTTCCATAGCCACCTCCCTGATCGGCAGCATCAACGTGTTCAAGAAGCAGAGCCTGGTCGGGGATGCCATAGGTCATGCCAGCTATCCGGGGATCATCATCGCATTCATGGTATCCAAAAGCAGAAGTCCGTTCATCCTGCTGACGGGTGCCGCCCTGCTCGGAGGGGCAGCCTATCATCTGATCCAGAAATCCGAAAAACGAACCACGATCCCCTTGGATGGAAATCTGGCGATCTTCCTATCGGGATTTTTCGGTCTGGGCATGGTTCTCAAGACCTATATCCAAGGCAACGCGAGGTTTGCACGCGCGAGTCAAGCCGGACTCGATGCATACATATTCGGTCAGACATCCTTTCTGCTCGAGCTGGATCTGGTCATGATCGCCATCGTTACGCTGGTGTGCGTACTGTTCTTCACTCTTTTTTATAAGGAAATCAAGCTGTATCTGTTCGACCGGGAGTTTTCTGCGGTCATCGGCCTGCCTACGAAGCTGATGGACGCGCTGATCCTGGTCATGACCATACTGGTGATCTCCGTGGGACTCAAGTCGGTCGGAGCTCTGCTGATAAGCTCCTTCCTGATCCTGCCCGTCATCGCTGCGGAGCAGTGGTCCGACAAATTCTTCAACGTGCTGGTCATATCCTGCATCATGTCGATGACATCGAGCCTGATCGGCAATTATCTGAGCTTTGCGGGTGAAGGGGTGGCTACCGGCCCGGTGATCGTATTGATTTCCTGCATCTTCGCCTTTCTCTCCATGATGTTCGGAAAGCGGTCGCACATCTTCGGAAAGCGGAGGGAATCATGATCCATTCATTGGTCGTATTGCTTCTTACGACGACATCCTGTTCGCTGCTTGGCGTCTTTCTGCTGTTACGAAACCAATCCATGATAACGGACGCCATCAGCCATTCGGTGCTGCTCGGGATCGTGGGCGCGTTTTTTGTCACGAGAACCATAGATTCTCCGTTCCTGGTGTTCGGTGCCGCACTTTCCGGACTCGTCGCGGTGATTCTGATCGAAAAGCTCGGTTCATCGAGATTCGTGCGAAAAGACGATGCGATAGGAATCATCTTTCCGCTCTTCTTTTCGCTTGCGATCATCATCATCAGCCGGTACCTCAAGAACGCGCATCTGGATACCGATTGCGTTCTGCTTGGTGAAGTGATCTTTGCGAGTCTCGATACGATATCCGTCCACGGGGTCGAGGTTGCGCGCGAAAGCATCAAAGCCGGCATCATGCTCGTCATCAATGCGCTGTTCATCATCAGCTTTTACAAGGAACTGAAACTTTCGACGTTCGATCCGGAACTTGCAAAGACCATCGGCATGCCGGCAGGCTTCCTGTTTTATACGCTCATGGGCCTCACGTCGCTGACAAGCGTCATGGCATTCAACGCCGTGGGCTCGATCATCGTCATTTCATTTTTCATAACGTCCGCCGCTACGGCTCTCCTGCTCAGCAAAAACCTGATCAATACCTTATTCATCGCGATCTTTTTTGCTATACTCAACAGCATGGAAGGAACGTTGTTGTCCGTGTACTTCAATGTGTCCATGTCGGGGATGACGGCGTTCGTCTCCATGCTC
>JAAZJI010000044.1 GCA_012800465.1 Spirochaetales bacterium | reverse complement strand
CAGAACATCTATGACCCGGGAATCCTCTTCGAACCGATCCATCGTCTCCTCTTTTCCATCGAACACCGGTCATTTCTCGACGCCCTGGGTAGCTTCTGCTCCTCCTACGAGACGACGCCCCTGTCCTGTACAGCGGAGCTGGATCGCTCCCTCGCCTTGAAGGACGGCGTTCAGCGCTTCGGCTACAAGGACGGGGAGCGCTTCCTCCTCTTCTCCTTGAAGGATCCGGCCTCCTCCCTGGCCGCCGGGACGATCCAGCGGGTGATCGACCGGCTGTTGGAGGATCGGTCGGCTACCGTCGACTACACCCACGGAGAGGAGGTCACCCTGCGTCTTGGCTCGCTTCCGGGCAACGCCGCGATCATCCTTCCCGATTTTCCCAAATCGGCGTTCTTCGATACCGTCCGAACGGAGGGCCGATTGCCGAGGAAGACCTTCTCGATGGGGCACGCCCACCAGAAGCGCTTCTACCTCGAGGCCCGGAAGATCATCCCCGAGCGCGACGCTTGCCTATGACATAGGTGAGCGACATTGCGAGCACTGCAGGGAGAAGGGCCCAGAGCGCCAGCACGGAGTTCGGCGTCCCTTCGTAGAATTCGCGTCCTCCTTCGATCGGCCGGTCGACCGGAATCTCGGGAGCTTCCCGCTCCTCCGGGGGGAAGTAGTAGACGACCTCGCCTTCGCTCTGGTAGCCGTACTTGAACGCGGCGTCCCGAAGGGCGTCCTCCTTGTCCATCCGGGCCTCCTGCCGTTCAAGGGCCTGGACCTGGATCCGAAGAAGATTCTGATGATAGGAAAGGCGCTGGATTTCCGCTTCGAGCGCCCGGTTGTGGAGGTATCCTCCCCGGCCAAAAATGGCCAGAAGAAGGAGAAATGTGAAAAAATACGTCAATATGCCCGCCAGCAAGCTTCTCTTATGCATATAAATCTTTAATATTTATGGTAAAGTATGATACTATTGGTAGTATATAGGAATCCGTTCGGGCTGTGGAGGTAGGAATGTCTGGAAAGAAACGGTATGGGCGCCAAATTTTTATAAGCTTCATCGTCACCATCGTCATCCTCCTTGGGGGTGTGTATCTGGCGACCCGGTATCTCCTGCCTCATGTCGCGTGGGACCAGGATCAGCTGTTTTCGTTCTTCGTGAAGCTCTTCCCCCTCCTGATCGGCCTGATCATGATTGAAATAGGTGTTGTCATATCCAAGAAGCGGGACGAGGATTTCGCCGACGAGATCGACAAGCTTCCCCCCAACGCCTACGACCGCCCCTTCTATGCCCTGCCCCAGGACGATCCCGCGGCGATCCGGAACGACGAGATCGTCTACGCCCGGGCTCCCGTCCTCGAGGAAGCGAGATTCACCGACGAATCGCTGCGTGAAGAGCCGGTCCTTGAGCAGGCCGCCGAGGTGATCCTCCCCCTCGACCTTCCCCAGGTCGAGGTCGAAGAGGAGCCGGAGGTGGTGGTCGGCGAGGCCGCACCGGTCGCAAGCGAGGAGCCGGTCGTTCCCCTCCGGCCCGTGCACGAGGAGGTCGCCGCCGTCACCGAGGAAGAGGAGGACGTCCTTCAGTTCTACGAGATGGACTTCGATTCGATCCTGGGGCTCGAGCTTGAAAGCGCGAACGACCTGAACTACGACCTGACCGTCGTGATCATCCGGGTCACCGAGGGGCCGGTCGAGGCGATCGCCCAGAAGCTGGTGCGCCAGAGCGGCGACCTCTCCTACACATTCACCCTCGAGGACGATGTCATCGGGATCATCCTCCCCTTCTACAACGGCGAGGAGGCCCGTACCTTCACCCTCTCCCTGATCGAATCCTGCCAACGGGAATTCCAGGGAAGCGAGCTGGAGATCGGATTCGCGTCCCGGGGCGGCCGGGCGGTCGAGAAGGAGGAGATCCTTCAGGAAGCGTACAAGGCCGCTTCCTTCTAATCTTTCAACGGAAGCGAGAAGCGCATCCGGTCTTTGGTCAGCACCGTGTCGGCAAAGACCCTCTTCGCCTCCTTCAGGAGATACCGAAGCTCATAATCGGAATAGCGCGGACTGTAGTGGATCAGTCCGAGCTGTTTCACATTCGCCTCCTTGGCGATCCGGGCGGCATCGGATGCGGTCATGTGCTTCTT
>JAAZJI010000043.1 GCA_012800465.1 Spirochaetales bacterium | reverse complement strand
TCGTCACGAATGTTCTGATCGAATCTTCAATTCCCGCCATATTCCTCCTCGAACCACGCATACTCCGCCTCATCGTAGGTGATGCGGTACAGGTACAGACCGCACGCCTCGGCGGTCCTGCCCGCCCGAAAGCGGTCGCGGGCCTCCAGAATCTCGACGAACTCCCCGACGCCCATCCCCTGATAGGCGAACTGGACCATCGAACCGACAAGCGAACGGACCATCCTGTGCAGAAAGGCGTTTCCGGATATCGTATAGGTCAGCAGCTCGAGACCGAAGCGGTCCTGTTCGATTCTCCAATACGATTCATAGATGTCCCGGACCTTGCTCTCGCTCTTGTCGCTCGCCGCTGCGAAGGTGGTGAAATCGTGGGTTCCGATGAGGGCCTTCGCATATCCGTCCAGAAGCGGCAGAGGGGGGAACCCCTTCAATTTCGCTACCCGGTTCTCATCGAAGCCGAGCAGCTCCCCCTCCCGCTTGAAGTAGTAGCGGTAGGTCCGCCCCATCGTCGTGTACCGGGCGTGGAAGGAACCGTCGACCTCCTCGGCGGACAGGATCCTGATCGATTGCGGAAGCAGGCGGTTCAGCGCGGGCTTGAACCTGCCGCTTCCGATATTCCGATGAGCGATGTCGAAGTGGCAGACTTGGGCCGCGGCATGCACCCCGCTGTCGGTCCGTCCGCTGCCGATCACCTCGACCTCCTCGCCGATCATCTCCCGGATCGCCTCCCTAAGCGCCCCGACCACCGAGGGCGCGTTGGACTGATAGGCCCACCCGCAGTAGGGGGTCCCGTCATAGGAGAGGACCAGCTTGATCCGCCGCCTGCCCTCCTCGATCGGCCGGAGGGCGGGCCGTTTCCAATCAGAGCGCGCCATCGGATCCTCCCCCGATCAGGACGACCGCGACCGCCACCGGCTCGTCATGGGAGATCGAGAGGGCGATCCTCCGCCCCCCTACGAGCGCCCGGGCTTTTGAAGAGAGGTTGATGACGGGCTCTCCGTGTTCACCCCTCGTGGTCCACACGTCCTGGGTGGAGAGGGTCTTCATCCCTTCCCCGACCGCCTTGAAGAACGCCTCCTTCACCGCGAAGCGCCCGGCGAGGAACTCCGCCGGACGGGAGTTCTTTTCCGCGAGAATCAATTCATCGGGATGGAAGATCCGCTTTCGGGCATGTCCGCTCAATCCCTCGATCCGCCCGATCGCCACGACATCGATTCCGATCAAGGGTCGCTCCTCGGGCCGAAGAGCACCCGGACGGAGCTCGGGGAGGCCTTGAGGGTGATCTCGCCCCGCTCGAACACCTCCCGGTCGTGCGTGAGGATGACGTTCGCAGCGGTGATCCCCTCCTTCTCCACCTTGGAGAAATCGACGACGGCGGTGATCGAATCGGGGTTGATCAGGTAGATGATGTGCTCATCGCCCCGGATCTCCACATCGATCGAATCCGGCACGAGGGACTGCGCCTCCATCCGTTCGGGCAGCAGGACGGTGATGGGAATCGTCACGCTGCGCGCCCCGATCGTCGAGTAGTGGATGAACGCATAGACCACCACCGCCAGCACCAACGAGAGGACCTTCGCGGGCCAGTTCATCAGGAATCCCTGCAGATACTCATTCCACCTCTTCACTTCCCGCCTCCTTCATCGCCTCCTCCGGGGTGATGTCATGGTAACTGAAGAGCGCCAGAAGCATCCGCTTGACCGTCGGGATCGAGAGGTCGTAGTAGAGGTTCGCGTTGTACGTCAGGCTGATCGCCCCGGTCTCCTCGCTGACGATCAGGACGATCGCGTCGCTCTCCTCGGCGAGTCCGAGGGCCGCCCGGTGGCGGGTTCCGAAGGATTTCTTGATGTCCGTCTGCTCGCTCAAGGGCAGGTAGCACCCGGCGGCGAGGATCTTGCCCCCCTGGATCACCATCGCCCCGTCATGGAGCGGCGTGTCGTGGTCGAACACGGTGAGGATCAGGGAGGAGGAGAGATCCGCGTTGAGCCGGGTCCCGCTGTCGACGATCTGCCGGATCGGAAGCTTCCGGGGAAAGACGATCAGCGCTCCGCGGCGTTTATTCACCAGCACGTTGCACGCGTTGAGGATCGAATCGATCTGGTCGCTGCTCGTCGTCTGGGTCCCGAGCCGGAAGATCCGCCCGTCCCCGCTCCACAGCTGGCTGAACGCCCGCCTCAGCTCCGCCTGGAAGACCACGCAGAGCAGGATCGTCGTCGGGATCGTGATGTACCGGTAGAACCACAGCAGCACATCCAGCTGCAGAAGATAGCTCAGGACGTAGCCGGAGAAGAGGATGATCACGATCCGGATCAGCGCAAGGGCCTTCGTCCGGGCGATCGCCACGTAGAAACGGTAGAACACCCATGCGAGGATCCCGATCTGCACCGCAGGCCGGAGAAACGCGAGGATCACCTGAATGGTCTCGGTGAACATCTTAAGAGCTCCTTTCCTACACCCACTCAAGCGTCCGCTCGACCGCTTTCTTCCAGAACCGGACCTTCTCGCTTCGGGTCTCCTCGTCCATCGTCGACTCCCATCGCTTTCGCTCCTTCCAGTGGGAGGAAAGCTCGTCGAGGTCCCGGTACACTCCGACGGAGAGCCCGGCGGCGTACGCCGCGCCCAGGGCGGTGGTCTCGACGACCCGGGGCCGGATGACCGGCACGCCCAGCAGATCCGCCTGGAACTCCATCAGCGGTTCGCTGTTCGTCATCCCCCCGTCGACCTTCAGCTCCGTCGTCGCGATGCCGCTGTCGCTCTCCATCGCCTTGAAGATGTCGTACGCCTGGAACGCGGTGGACTCCAGGATCGCCCGGCAAAGGTGGGCCTTGGTGACGAACGCCGTCAGACCGGCGATCACGCCCCGGGCGTCGCTTCGCCAGTAGGGGGCGAACAAGCCGCTGAAGGCGGGGACGATGTAGACTCCCCCCGAGTCGGCCACGGTGAGGGCCTCGCGGTCCAGCTGCTGGGCGCTCTCGACGAGGTTCAGGCTGTCCCGCGCCCACTGGACGAGGGATCCGGCCACCGCCACCGACCCTTCAAGCGCGTAGACCGGCTTCTCCTCCCCGATCTTGTACGCGACGGTGGAGAGCAGGCCGTTGTGCGACCGGGCGAGATCGGTCCCCGTGTTCACCAGGAGGAAGCAGCCGGTGCCGTAGGTCGACTTGCCCATCCCGGGCTTGAAGCACGCCTGCCCGAAGAGGGCGGCCTGCTGGTCGCCGAGGATCCCGGCGATCGGGACTTCCGCCGCGAAGGGGCCATCCTCGACGGTATGGCCGTACACCATGCCGCTGGAGGGCACGATCGTCGGCAAGGAGACCTTCGGGACGGAGAAGACTTCAAGCAGCTCCTCATCCCAGGCGAGCGTTTCGATGTCCATCAAAAGATAGCGGGAGGCGTTGCTGGCGTCGGTGACGTGGATCCTCCTGCCGGAAAGCTGGTAGGCGAGCCAGGAATCGATCGTTCCGAAGACCGCCTTGCCCGCTTCGGCGTCCTCCCTCAGTCCGTCGACATGCTCCAGAAGCCAGGCGATCTTCGATCCTCCGAAGTAGGGACTGAGGACCAGGCCGCTCTTCTTCTCGACCATCGAGCCCTTCGGAGTCCCTTTCAGCGCCTCGATGGACTCGCTGGTCCGAAGGTCCTGCCAGACGATCGCGTTGTGGTAGACCCGTCCGCTCTCCCTCTCCCACGCCACGATCGTCTCGCGCTGGTTGGTGATTCCGATCCCGGCAAGATCCCTCCCCTTCAGGCGGGCTTTTTTCAGCGCCTCGGTGATGCACTTCCGCGTGTTGCTCCAGATCTCCATCGGGTCGTGCTCGACCCACCCCGGCTGGGGAAAGATCTGGGCATGTTCGATCTGATGGGAAGCGACGATCGCGCCCCCCCGGTCGAAGATGATGAAACGGGTGCTTGTCGTCCCCTGGTCCACTGCGCCTAGGTACTGCATCTGCTCCTCCTCTTGGGCAAGTATACTTCGCATGCCCGGTTTTTGAAAGCCAAAGCATGCAGATGGGCGATCTCTTCCCCCCAGATCGAGGAATCGGGGGTCTCGAGGATCAGCGGGATTCCCGCAAAGCGGGGATCTTGGACGATGTATTCGAAGGTCGCCCACCCGATCGTCCCCCGTCCCAGGCTTGCATGACGATCCCGCCTGCTGCCGGTCTCGCTTGCCGCATCGTTGAGATGAAGGCCCCGGAGAAAGGAGAGCCCGATCAACCGATCAAAGCGGTCGATCAATTGCTCGAACCCCTCGACCGTGGAAAGGTCGTAGCCGGCGACATGGGCGTGGCAGGTATCGAGGCAGAACCCCAGGCGACCACGGCGTTTCACGGCCTCGAGGATTCCGGCAAGCTCCTCGATCGTCGATCCGAGGTTCGAACCGCTTCCTGCGGTGTTCTCGATGACGAGGATCGCGCTCCCGGTCCGATCGAGCGCTTCGTCGATCCCCCGGGCCACGATCCTCACCCCCTCCTCCTTCGGGACGAGACCCAGCGTGGAGCCGGGATGGACGTTCACCAGCTTCAGACCCAAGCGTTCGGCCCGCCCAAGCTCATCGGCCGTCGCCCGGATCGATCGCTTTTGCTTCTCCGGATCGGGATTGCCGAGATTGATCAGGTAGCTGCCGTGGATCAGGATCCGGTCGGAACCGAAGCCGGTGTCCCGCATCACTTCCGCGAACCGGTCCGCCTCTTCCGTTTCGATCGGCCTGGCGTCCCATCTCTTCTGGTTCTTCGTGAACATCCCGAGGGCGGTCGCATTCAGGCTCCGGGCTTCCAGGAGGGCGTTCTCCAGCCCGCCGGCGATCGAGGTGTGGGCTCCGATATGGTACATGCCCCAACGGTAGGACTCAACCGGACTCTTGTCAATCGACCGGGGGCATCGGAACCGATATGCGAAAAGGGGGGTGGGAACGGCTAGGTATCTTTTCATGAATCCGATATGGTGTTCCTTGGATGGTGAACAGGCGATTACTCATCAACGACTTCAAGGCGAACAGGCTGGTCACCGCGTCGACCTCGATCTTCATGGCGGCTTCCGCGCTGCTGCTCGGCCTTTCGATCCTCCTCTTCGGAACACTGACGAGCGCGATCGACTCGCTGATGGCCAAGGCCCTGACGCCGGATTTCATCCAGATGCACACCGGGACGATCGACGAGGAGCGGATCGCCCGCTTCTCGGAAAAGAGGAGCGACGTGGAGGCATTGCAGATAAGCCGGTTCCTCAACCTGCAGAACTCCCAGGTCTCGGTCGGAGGGACCTCCCTGGTCGACAGCACCCAGGACAACGGCCTCTCGGTGCAGAGCCCCCTCTTCGATTTCCTCATCGATTTGGACAACGAGGCGGTCCACCCCGCCCCCGGCGAGGTGTACGTCCCCGTCGCCTACATCCGCGAGTACGGACTCAAGGTCGGGGACCTCATGCGGATCGGCTCGGAGACGCTTACGATCGCCGGCTTCATCCGGGATTCGCAGATGAACGCCATGATGGCCTCCTCCAAACGGTTTCTCGTCAGCGAAGCGGACTACGAGCGCTTCAAACCGCTTGGGAGCGAGGAGTACCTGATCGAGTTCCGCCTTGCCGAAGGAAGCGACGTCAACGCGTTCGCCACCGCCTATGAGGATGCGGGCCTGCCGGGCAACGGCCCCACGATCACCCGCACCCTGATCATGATGATGAACGCGCTCTCCGACGGGATGATGATCCTCGTCATCCTCTTAGTCAGCGTCGTGGTGCTCTTCATCTCCATGCTCTCGATCCGATACATGATCCTCACCCGGCTTGAAAAGGACAAGCGCGAGATCGGGCTGCTGAAGGCGGTCGGCATCGCCAGAAGGGAGATCCGAGGCCTGTACTTCTCGAAGTATCTCCTCCTCTCCGCGGTCGGAGGGCTTGTCGGCATCGGGGCGGCGATGCTCATCGCCAAGCCGCTGGGAGCCCAGATCCGGGATCTGTACGGCGATGGGGGGAACATGGGTCCGATCTACGCCCTGATGATCCTCGGCGCCCTCGTCGTGGAGGGGATCATCCTCCTGTCCGTCTACCGCACCCTCGGGCGGATGGAGCGGATGTCCGCCGTCCAGGCCCTCTACGGACGGGGAGATTTCGGAAAACGGAAGAACCTCTACCTGCCGATCGGAATCATCACCGCCGCGGCGGTCTTCATGATCCTGGTGCCGTGGAACATCGGAAGCACTCTGGCCTCCCCCGAGTTCGTCACGTACATGGGGGTCGGCGGAAACAGCCGGATCCGGATCGACATCCGCCAGACGGACCGGATCGGGGCGACCGCCCACGCCGTCGTGGAGGAGCTTGAGCGGGACGAGCGGGTTCTTGACCACGCCGTGATGCAGACCGGCTCCTACCGGAGCGAACTGCCTGACGGCTCCTCCTACAACCTTCTGATCGAACAGGGGGACCACGAGAGGTTCCCGGTGCGGTACATCGAAGGGGGATATCCCCGGCACGCCGGCGAGATCGCCCTGTCGGTCCTGAACGCGAGCGAACTGGATCTTCGGATCGGCGACCCGATCCGGGTCTTCATCGACGTGGGAACGGATCGGCCCGTCTCCGTACCCTTCACGGTCTCCGGGATCTATTCGGATGTCACCAACGGGGGGAAGACGGCGAAGATCAGCCCGACCGGACTCGATGACAGGACCCCGATCATGTGGAGCATCATCTATGTCGCTCTGGCCGATGAACGGCTCATCGACGAGTGGATCGAGGAGTACCGGAGGATCGATGACGCGATCAAGGCGGTCGACATCGCCGACTACATCGACGGGCTCTACGGGCAGACGATCCGCACCATCCGGAAAACGGCGATCCTGACGGTCATCGCCGCCTCCGCCATCCTGTTCGTCGTGCTGCTTCTGCTGTTGCGGCTCGTGATCTGGCGGGAGCGAAGCGACAACTCGCTGAAAAAGGCCCTGGGCTTCACGACGCGGGAGATCAAGAAGACATATCTGAAGAAGACCCTCGCCTACCTCCTGCCCGGCATGGCGGTCGGAATCCTCCTCGGACTTCTTCCGGGCCAGAGCCTGGTGGGGGCGTTCATCGGTCTGATGGGGGCGCACGGATTCCGCTTCATCATCGACCCGATCGGGGTCTTCGCGACCATCCCGCTGGTCATCGCGGCCGCGGCGATGGCTGCAACCCTGATCGGCCTCGAAGAAGTGGGCAGGATCCACGCCTACGAATGCCTCGGGCCGCAGTCGGGCGACTATTGACCGGAAGAGGAGCGAAGAGACCATGAAGGAACTACTGACGGTACGAAACCTGAGCAAAGGAAAGATCCTCAAAGCCATCAGCTTCGAGCTGCGGGAGGGGGAGATGGTCGCGGTGATGGGCCCCTCCGGTTCCGGCAAGTCGACCCTCCTGTACAACGTCTCCGGCATGGACCGGGCGGATGGAGGAGAAGTCCGGTTCGACGGCACGGAGATCGTCGGCCTGAGTGAAGATGAGAAAGCGCGTCTACGATTGCACAAGATGGGATTCGTGTTTCAACAGATGAACGTGTTGGCGAACCTGAATCTGATCGACAACATCGTGTTGCCGGCGATGCACGCGATGAAGAACCGGAAGCGGGAGCTCCATGAACGCGCCCGGGCCCTGATGGATGATTTCGGCATCGGGGACCTCGCCGAGCGGAGGGTCAACGAGGTATCCGGCGGCCAGCTGCAGCGGGCGTGCATCTGCCGCAGCCTGATGATGGAGCCCGAGATCATCTTCGCGGACGAACCCACCGGCGCGCTGAACCGGAGCGCGGCCGCCGACGTGATCGAGACCTTCCTGAAGATCAACCGGAAGGGGACCACGGTCCTGATGGTCACCCACGACGGTAAAAACGCCGCGGTATGCGACCGGATCCTCTACCTGCTGGACGGGGAGATCAGGGGCGAACTGAAGCTTGGAAAACACACCCATGATGACGCGAAAGAACGTGAGATACGAACCCTCCGGTGGCTTGAGGAGATGGGGTGGTGACCGCTCTCCTCCCTTGCCAATCGGTTTGAGGCGTGGTAGTGTCCCCTCACGGAGGTCCACCCATGACTGAACGACGGCTCGCCGTAGGCGACGAGCTTCACGGATTCATCGTGGAGGAGATCACCCCCCTGGCCGAGTACCGGGGAACCGGGTATCTCTTCCGGCATATCGAGACGAGAATGGAAGTCTACCAGGTGGTCAACGAGGACCCCGAGCGCTTCTTCGGCTACCTCTTCCGAACCCTTCCCTGCAACGACACCGGAGTCGCCCACATCATCGAACACTGCCTTCTGGCGGGATCGGAGCGCTATCCGGTACGCGATCCCTTCATGACCCTGCTCAAGGGCAGCGCCAACACCTTCATGAACGCCCTCACCTATCCCGACCGGACCGTCTACCCGGCGGCCAGTCCCCTGGAGAAGGACTTCGACAACCTCTTCTCCGTCTACACCGACGCGGTCTTCGCTCCCCTGTTGCGGGAGGAGACCTTCCAACGGGAGGGGGTCCGCCTCGTCTGCACCGACGAGGGATGCCGGTACGAAGGGGTCGTCTTCAACGAAATGCTCGGAGCCGGCGCCGACCATGACGAGATCGTCAGCCGTTCGGCGGTCCGGACGCTCTTTCCCGACACCCCCTACTCCTTCGAGTCCGGGGGGGATCCGGAGGCGATCATCGGCCTCACCTACCGGGAGTTCCGCTCCTTCTACGACCGGTACTACCACCCCTCCAACGCGAAGCTCTTCCTCTTCGGAAAGATGGAGGCGGGAGCGAAGCTCCGGTACCTGGACGAGCACTACCTCCAGAGGAGGGGGATGCTCCGGATCGACTCGATCGTCCCGCTTGCCAAGCGGTGGGAGCGCGAACGCTCGGCGACCTTCAGCAGTCCGATGGAGGAAGGGGGCGAGGAGGTGAAGAACGCCTCGGTCGTCCTCTCCTGGGCGACCACGGAGAACGACGACCCGCTTGAGGTGATGACCCTCTCCACCCTGGTGGACATCCTCCTCGGCAACCCCGCCGCCCCCCTCTACAAAGCCCTGATCGATTCGGATCTCGCTCTGGACATCTCCCCCGAGAGCGGGATGAGCGCCGAGTTCCGGCAGATGCCCTTCATCGTCGGCTTCAAGGGAATCGACCCCGAGGACGGCGAGAAGGCGAAGGAGGTCATCCTTTCGGCGTTGAAGAGGATCGTCAGGGACGGCATCGAATCCGACCTCATCGAGACCTCGCTGAAACGGACCCGCTTCAGCCAGCTGGAGATCCCCGGCGGGATCCCCACCGGCCTCCGGGCCCTGACCCGCGCCACCCGGGCGTGGATGGTCGACCGCTCCCCCTCGGAAACGATCCGGGTGGTGCCGACCCTTGACGAGCTGGAAAAGCGGATCCGGAAGAACCCCCGGCACTTCGAGGATTGGATCGAAGAGCACCTTTTGTCCAACCCCCACCGGACCCTCGTCACGGTGAAGCCGGACGGGGAGCATCAGAAGCGCCAGAGCGAGGCGATCGCCAGGGAGGCGCTCCTTGTCGGCGAGCGGCTGGGCAGGAAAGGGCTGAAGGAGATCGCCGAGGAGAACAAGCGCTTTCTCGCCTTCGAGGAGGAACCGGACAGCGCGGAGGATCTTGAGAAGATCCCCTTTCTCCGGCTGGAGGACCTGCCGAAGGAGATCCGGACGAACGACCACTGTCTGAGGATCGTCGGAGGCCGAAAGCTCTGGATCCGCACGATTCCCACCAACGGGATCGTCTACGCGGACATCGCCTTCACGATCGACGACCTTGCGGAAGAGGAGCTGATGATTCTCAACCTCTACACCCGCCTGGTCCAGACCACCGGCCTCGGGAAGCTGCCCTATGAACATGTGGCGCAGCGGATCAGACGGCTGACCGGGGGGTTCTCGATCTTCGTCGAGGTTGGCACCTCGCTTGAGGGGAAGGCGGTCCGCCACCTGATCGTCCGGGTCAAGACCCTGGCCGATGATTTCGACGAGGCGCTGATCTTCATCGGCGAGCTGCTGCGCGGGGCGAACGTGGATGACAAGAAGCGGATCCGCTATGTCTTCAACAACTACAAGAGCGAGTTCAGCGAGGTCGTCACCTACAGTGCGACGAACTTCGCCGCAAGCTACGCCACCCGGACCTTCAGCGAGGCGGGGCGGGATGCCGAACAAATCGGCGGCCTCTCCCAGTGGTTCCACCTCACCACCCTGGATCCCGACACCCTCGGAACGCGGTTCAAGGAACTCGGGCTGAGGCTGGCGAACCGCCGAAGGCTGGTCGCCCACGTAAGCTGCGAGGAGCCCTTGGTGGAGAATGCACAGAAGAGCATCGAGACCTTCATCACCGGCTTCGAGGACCGGGGGGCGCTTGCACGGGAGCCCGCCGGCCATGGGCAGGTCGGACCGACGGCGAACCCGCTCGTCAACCTCTTCAAGCTGCCGTCGACGGTCAGCTACGCCGCCTGGGCGCTCCGCTCCGCAAAGCGGGGAAGCGTCATCCAGTCCGCCCAGGTCCTGCTTGCCCAGGTCCTGACCACCGGGACCCTCTGGGAGACGATCCGGGGACAAGGCGGGGCGTACGGGGTCTCCGCCGCGACCGACGTGGCCGAAGAGACCTTCATCCTCTCCACCTATCGGGATCCGAGAATCGCCGGAACCTTCATCGACCTGAAGAGGATTCTGGAGGAAGCGGCGACCCGCGTCTTCACGGAAAAGGAGATCGAGGACAGCACGATCTTCATCGTGGGAAGGGAGCTCCGGCCGCTTTCACCCGGTCAGGACGCGCTGTTGGGATTCCGCCGGATCCTCTACTCGATCACCGACGAGTTCCGCCTGATGAGAAGGACCCAGCTGCTCGGACTCTCGAGCGAAGACCTCAACGAGGGAG